>CALIRD010000123.1 GCA_938042355.1 uncultured Thiotrichales bacterium | reverse complement strand
ACTGTAACTTTTTTGTGATGATCTAATCACTTTACCCAGCTTGGCAATTGCTTCTTTTTTCATTACCTCATCAACACCATTATCGCCATTGTAGGTTTTAATCACACTTAGCATGGCATCGTAGTACCTCTTGGTTAGGCTATCCGGCCAGCTCAGCATACTGGCTTCCGCCGCCTGTATATCCAGATTCAACATGTGCTCAAGCACGACCCGTTCAGGTCTCTGGGTGCAACTCAAGGCAGGGTTGGCAAAAACGGTCAGAACAGCCGCAGTGATCATCCATAATCCAAACTTTTTCATTATTACGCTCTCATACGTATTGTCAGGTAAGAGTATTGTAGCATTCGTCATTAATACCGAAATGAAAACGAATGGAAAATGCCAATCTGGTAGCAATTCTGTATATTAGCGTTTTTACACCAACCACACGCTTCCCCACGCATGCATAAGCTGGCAACAAGCATAGATCAACTCAATAACTGGCTGGGCAAAGGCCTGGGATGGCTCACGCTATCGATGGTAGTGCTGACGTTTTTCATCGTCATTTTGCGCTATTTCTTCAGTTGGGGCTCAATCGCATTACAGGAACTGGTGATGTACATGCACGCTCTGGTATTCATGGGTGGTGCCGCTTATGCCTTGCAACATGACGAACATGTACGCGTGGATATTTTTTATCGCGAGATGAGTGAGAAGCGCAAAGCCTGGGTAAACCTGTTCGGCACGATATTTTTATTAATTCCAGTCTGCGGCCTGATGCTTTGGCTGAGTCTGGAATATGTCGGTAGAGCCTGGTCGATCAGAGAAGCTTCACCCGAGCCGGGTGGGCTGGCCTTTGTGTATTTACTCAAAACCATGATTCCGCTCATGGCAGGCTTGTTACTACTACAGGGTATCAGTCAGATATTGCATAGTATTCTCACACTCAGAAAGGTCAATAAACCGTGAGCTGGATGGCGTTACTCATGTTCCTGACCATCATCATTATCTTGATGGCAGGTTATCCGGTCGCATTTACTCTGGCCGGGGTTGCCTTGATCTTTGCCGGCATTGGCACGGCACTGGGCATATTTGATCCGGTACTGACCGCCTTGCCGAATCGCATCTTCGGCATCATGAATAATCAGACCTTGCTGGCCGTACCATTGTTTGTGTTTATGGGCTGCATGCTGGAGCGCGCAAAAATTGCAGAAGAACTACTTGAGACCATGTCCAACTTGTTTGGCAAGCGTCCAGGTGGACTGGCTCTTTCGGTCATTATTGTTGGCATGCTATTGGCTGCCAGTACTGGCATCGTAGGAGCCACGGTTGTGACGATGGGTCTGCTCTCTCTACCGACTATGCTGAAACGTGGTTATGACCCGGCGGTTTCTACGGGTGTGATTTGTGCCTCTGGCACACTTGGACAAATCATCCCCCCTTCGATTGTGCTGGTGTTGTTAGGCGATCAACTCTCGTCAGCCTTTCAACAAGCTCAATTAAAAATGGGTATTTTCAGCCCCGAAACCGTCTCGGTTGGAGATTTGTTTATGGGCGCAGTAATCCCGGGTTGTTTGTTGGTCAGTTTATATCTGATCTACATCTTCTGGCTGACACGCTTCAACCCTGCCAGCGTACCGATGGCAACCGACATCACACCCACTTCTGTTGGCACCGTATTGAAAGCACTACTGCCTCCACTGATATTGATTGTTGCAGTGCTTGGTTCCATTATTTTTGGTTTTGCTACGCCTACCGAAGCCGCCTCTGTCGGTGCTGTTGGCGCCCTGCTATTAGCCATTACACGCGGCCAGTTCAATCTGAAGAGACTGATGGAAGTGATGGACACCACCTTACGCGTCACCTGCATGGTGTTCATGATTTTGATCGGCGCAACCCTGTTCTCTCTGGTGTTTCGAGGCTTTGGCGGTGATGAAGCAGTACACCAACTACTCAGCAATCTTCCCGGTGGCGTAGTCACCGCTATGATTGTGGTCATGCTGGTGCTGTTTGTGCTCGGTTTTATCCTCGATTTTATTGAAATCACTTTTGTTGTTGTGCCGATAGTAGGACCAATCTTGCTGATGATGGGGCTGGACCCGGTGTGGCTGGGAATCATGATAGCAATTAATCTACAAACCTCATTCCTGACACCACCATTTGGTTTTGCCCTGTTTTATCTGCGTGGCGTAGCGCCTGATTCGGTTAAGACCATGGAAATATATAAAGGCGTCATACCCTTTATTGTCATTCAATTACTGGTGTTGCTCTTGCTCGCAGTCTGGCCCCAGATTGTTACCTGGCTACCAGACACCTTGAACCCTTAAGCGCTCACTCTGGGTCGTGAGAGATACATCGACAAAACATTCGCCAGTGCGATTAGACCCATAATACGAAATACCAGACGACAACCTTCCGTGAAAGCGGCGACGTGTTCCGGGCTGATTTGCTCATCGGGCCCCGGTATTTGAGGTGGAAAGCCATGTGCTGCCATAACTATTGCGACGATTGCTGTTGCACTGGCAATGCCGAGGGTGTTGCCGATGGTGCGGGATAAATTCAGCATGCCTGAAAATAAACCAAAGTCCTTTTTTGGCACCATACTCATCACCGCGCTGTTATTGGGCGCATAAAATGCCGCCATCCCGGTAGCCAATAACATCACTAAGAGAATGATTTGCCAGACCGGTGTGGTTACTTGTAAAAAAGACAGCAACGCCAAACTGATCATACAAATCAACAAACCGACATTGGCGGTTTTACGCGCACCCCAGTAATCAGAGAATCGCCCTGTCAATGGTGACAACACAGCAGTCATAACCGCGCCCGGTAACATTACCAGACCGACCATTTCCGGCCCGAAGCCCAGCGCGAAAAACAGAAAGAACGGGACCAGCATTCGAATTGATGACGTACCCATAAACATCAGAAATCCCGCCAAGACAGACAAACTGAGACTTAACTTTCCACTGAACAGGGAAAAATCAATCAACGGATGGGGTGTTCTGTTTTGATGCCAGATAAACATCAAAAATATGAGCACAGACATTACCAGAGTACTCAAGACCGATCGATCCAGCCAACCCAGCCTTGGACCTATCGTCAGCGTAAGAATAAAACTGATCAAAAACAATACAATCAAAACTGAGCCGGTAACATCGAACGTTTTGTTTTCTCCAGCTTGTGCTGGAGGTAATTTTTTAAAAAACAATAGCGTTAAAAACATGACCAACAAACTGATACAACCCGTAAAGAAATACAGACCTCGCCAGTCAATACGTTCAATCAAAATACCACCAATTGAAAGACCTAGTATGCCTCCGGCACCAACTGCCGCCATTTGTATGCCAAACACCCTGCCCCGGTTTGCCTGACTATAAAGATTAGCCACAATTGCCAACGAACAGGCCTGCATCATTGCAGCACCAGCAGCGGTTACAACACGAAAAAATAACAGGGTGTTCATACTTGGCGCCAGACTCGAAAGCGCACTGCCAAGAAAAAAACAAAAAGCGCCTGCAGCAAATATTTTCTTGCGTCCGATCAGATCGGAAAGGCTCCCGATGGGTAATAACAATGCGGAAATAGTCAGAAATTGCGCCAGTATCAACCATTGAGCCGTAAGCAAGTCACTGGAAAATTCCACCGCCACCACAGGCATGGCAATAAGGGTAGCGTTACCGGTAAATACACTGGTAAATGTACCCAACATGACGGTGAGAAAAACGATGTGTCGGCGGTCAACCGGTAAAGACATTATTTACAAAGGATCCTGATACTTGGGGCTAGTGTAACGCAATCATCATTGTGATTGCTGATTTCATGCTAGCCTTGAGAATTTATACTATAGAATATTATGTTATTACTCTGTCGCACTTCGGATCTTGATAAAACCAGCGCCAAAAGCGTCACGATTCAGCATCAAGGTAGATCGGTTGATATCGCCGTGGTAAGAAATCACAAAGGTATTTATGCCTATCTGGATGTTTGTCCACATGCCGGTACACCACTCGAGTGGCAACAGGATCGTTTTTTTGACGAGAGCGGAACCTATTTGATGTGTGCAACGCACGGAGCACAATTCAATGTGCACGATGGTCTCTGTATCAGCGGGCCTTGTGTCGGTGACTCATTAACACGACTTCTACTAAGGGTTATAGACGGGGAAATTTTCCTGAACAATGACAGTGAAGGTTAACTCGTTTCAGCTACCGCCAGTTTCAATCCAGTGTTGTAACTGGTCATTGCTTCGTCTTTTTCACCCATACTCGAGAGCACATCACCCAGCAATTTGTAACTCTGCGCCCTGGGCTTGATCGCAAGACTCTGCTCCAGCAAAGAACGCGCCTTGCCCCACAATTCAGCCTTGGCATTTAATAATCCTGCCATTGCCAGCAAACCGGGACTATCTGGATGCTCTTTAAGCCATTTTTCGGCTTGCGCCAGCGCGACCTTGTGATTGCCAATGTTCAGCTCACTGTATAAGGCGACAATATCTTCATCCCAGTTACCCTTGAGAGACTTTCGAATGAAAGGGCCTGCCGTTTTAGCATCGTCAAACTTGATCAACTGTTTGATATAACATTTCACAACAGCGGGATATTGCTGGACTCTCTTGGGGATGTTTTTCCACACAGCATCAAAGCCTTCACGGTCATCTTCATTGGCATGCTGTTTGAGCAAGGCACAATAGGTGTCGGTGTTAAACGTTTCGATTTCTGCGGATGTCACTGATTTGTTTTTTTCCAGAGCGGGCAATACCTGACTCAATTCCTGCCAGTCTTCGCGTACGTGTAAGTTTTTTGCCAGGTATTTTTGTACCAGTGCATTGCCAGGATGTTTCTGATTCAGCTGATTCAGCGTCGCCATTTCTTCATCATACTGTCCATTAGTGAACATCAATTCGGCCTGTGTCAGGCCAACCGCCAGACTTGCGTCGGGATCGACGTCCATCGCTTTGGTTAAATAGCTGTCACGATCTTCTATCTTGCCTTGCTGTTGCGCCACTCTGGCTGCCGACAAATAGTTCAACAAAGGCAGATCACTTTTTTCAGCCGATTTTGCGAGAGAACGTTCTGCTTTCGACCAA
>CALIRD010000122.1 GCA_938042355.1 uncultured Thiotrichales bacterium | reverse complement strand
TGTAGCGATCCGAGCGAATATCGATAATTGGCGTTGGAGTGGAACTCCATTTTATCTGCGCACAGGTAAAAGACTGACTGAGAAAGCTTCGGAAATCATAGTTCAATTCAAGCCGGTCTCGCATTCCATTTTTACTAAAGAGGCGGGTAACTTACATTCCAATCGATTGACTATTCGAGTACAGCCCAATGAAGGAGTAACCCTGAGTATGATGACCAAGCGTCCAGGGCCCGGTGGATTTCAGTTGCAATCGTTACCATTGGAGTTAAGTTTTTCGGAAGCGTATCCAGTACATTATCCCGATGCCTATGAACGTTTACTGATGGAGGTGTTGCGAGGAAATCCTGCCTTGTTCATGCACCGTGACGAAGTAGAAGGAGCTTGGGCATGGGTAGATCAAATAATTGATGGCTGGGAAGCGACCGGTCAGAAGGTTAAGGAATATGTTGCTGGTAGTTGGGGGCCGACAGAATCGGCCTTATTACTGGATCGCGATAACCGATATTGGCATGTGCCAGGAGTAGATTACGATGATTGATTTTAAAACGTTTGATTCTCGAGATGCCGCTGCATTTCAGTTGGCGAGTGATATAGAGCGACTGCTTGAAGCCAGTATCGAACTTTCTTCGTCAGCTAATTTTATGGTCAGCGGCGGTTCGTCGCCACTCATGGTGTACGAGCATTTGAGTAAGTCGAGCCTGGATTGGTCCAGAGTACATATAGTGCTGAGCGATGAGCGTTGTGTGAAGACCAGTAGTGACCAAAGTAATGAAAAAATGATCAGCGCAAGACTGTTGCAGGATCAAGCTGCTGCGGCTTCATTTTATCCGTTGGTGAGTGAGCAGGGAAGGCCGCTGTCATCGAATGAAATTGATACCCTTCGTGACCAGTTCTCATCACCTTTTGCAGTGAGTTTATTGGGCATGGGTGAGGATGGGCACACGGCTTCATTATTTCCAGATGCCGTTGAGATTAATGAGGCAATCATCGGAGATGATTTTTATTATCAATTGAGTCCGGATCACCTTAAGCAAAAACGCGTCAGTTTGTCGGCCAGTGTTCTGGTGAATTCAAGTCGAATCATCCTATTGATTTTTGGTGACCGCAAAAAGCAGTTATTCGAATTGGCAAGCTCACCGGGTGATGCTCTGGATTTGCCTGTCAGGGTGCTATTGCAACAACAGGATGTACCTGTTGATGTCTATTGGGCGCCATAATGAATTCGGTTATTATTCAAGTCACAAAACGAATCATTGAGCGCAGTAAGCCTTTTCGTTCTGATTATCTGCAACGCATGCAAGATGCAGCGGCGTCTGGACCACATCGGTCATCGCTGTCTTGTGGAAATCTGGCGCATGGTTTTGCCGCGTGTGGAGACGAAGGTAAGCAGGCTTTGAGTGGGGAAGATCGGCCCAATCTCGCTATTGTTTCGGCCTATAACGACATGCTTTCTGCCCATCAACCTTTTAAGGATTACCCCGCGATAATTAAACAAGCCGCCTGGGATGCGGGCGCTGTAGCTCAGTTTGCCGGTGGTGTGCCGGCTATGTGTGATGGTGTTACACAGGGTCAACCGGGCATGGAGCTCTCATTATTCAGTCGTGACGTGATTGCCATGTCTACGGCGGTTGCCTTGTCTCATAATATGTTTGATGCTGTTGCCTGTTTGGGTGTGTGTGACAAAATTGTGCCGGGTCTGTTAATCGGTGCGCTGTCATTTGGTCATTTACCCACTATTTTTATCCCGGCGGGCCCCATGACCACTGGTATCAGCAACGATGAAAAGAATCAGGTTCGTCAGTTGTATGCGCAGGGAAAAATTGGTCGAGATGAGTTACTCGCTTCCGAGTCGCGTGCTTATCACAGCCCCGGGACCTGTACTTTTTACGGGACTGCCAACAGCAATCAGTTGTTAATGGAGTTTATGGGCTTGCATCTGCCAGGCAGCTCTTTTATTAATCCAGGCACACAGCTGCGGGATTTACTCACGGCGGCGGCGGCTGAACAAGTACTGAAGAATACACCTGAGCACAATAATTATATTCCTCTATGCGATGTGATCACTGAGCAGAGCATAGTAAATGGTCTGATTGGTTTAATGGCATCTGGTGGGTCTACTAATCATACCTTGCATTTGATCGCTATTGCTCGTGCGGCAGGCATCATCATTGACTGGACTGATTTTGATGATGTTTCAGAAGTCATTCCATTGTTGGCGCGTGTCTATCCAAATGGGTCTGCAGATGTTAATCACTTTGCAGCAGCTGGAGGAATCCAGCTCATGATTCGCGAGTTGCTAGAGAATGGTTTGATGCATGATGAGGTCAATACAGTCATTGGCAGTGGTATGCATAACTATTTAAAAGAACCGGTTATTAAAGAGGATGGACTTGACTGGAAGGGCTCAGTTACTACCACACTTGACGATAGTGTTGTCAGTGCTGTATCAACCCCCTTTAGCTCCAATGGAGGTTTAAGATTGTTACAAGGAAATTTAGGACGTGGTGTTATCAAGGTCTCTGCCGTAGAGTCTGATCATCACATTGTAGAAGCACCTGCCATGGTTTTTACAGATCAGAACGATGTGGTCACAGCCTTTAGAAATCTCGAATTACAAAAAGATGTCGTGGTTGTATTGATTAATCAGGGGCCACGCTCCAACGGAATGCCGGAGCTTCATAAGCTCACGCCGTCTTTAGGGGTGTTACAAGACCAGGGGTTTAAAGTAGCATTGGTGACGGATGGTCGTATGTCCGGTGCATCAGGTAAGGTGCCAGCCGCAATTCATATGTCACCAGAATCTTCAGCCGGCGGGCCTTTGAGTAAGATTCGTGAGGGTGACATTGTCAAGTTGGACGCTGTAGCAGGAACCCTTAATGTGTTGGTCAATGATACAGAGATAGCGGCGAGGGAGAGCACGAGCCCCGAGAATACGGCTTCTAACTCCGGGTTTGGTCGCGAGATATTTGGTCAGTTTCGAAATGTAGCCAGTCCAGCAGAACAGGGTGCATCCAGTTTATATCCGGAGATTGAAGTATGATAAATAATTCATTGGACATTCATAACGTATTAAGTATTTCACCGGTCATACCTGTCGTCGTGTTGCCGCCCGAAGTTGATGCTGTGAAACTCGCGCAGGCATTAGTAGCGGGTGGAATCGGAGTAATAGAGATCACGCTTCGTACTCCAAATGCTATAGATTGTATAGCCTCTATTGTTGAGGAGGTGAGTGATATTTGTGTTGGCGCGGGTACGGTATGGAATAGTGATGAAGCAGAGAAGGTTGTCGCTGCTGGTGCACAATTTATCGTTAGCCCTTCCTTTGTAAAGAGCGTATTCGAAGTTTGTGAAAAACATGGAATACCTTATTTACCTGGAGTAGCGACCGTCGGCGAAGCGGCAGAATGTAAATCATCAGGCTTGACTGCAGTTAAAGTATTTCCTGCAAATATTGTAGGTGGTCCTTCAGCCATCAAGGCGTTCGCATCGGTTTTACCTCAGCTCACCTACTGCCCCACTGGTGGTGTCAATCTAGACTCAGCACCTGAATATTTAGCCCTCGACAATATCGTTTGTGTTGGCGGTTCCTGGATTATTGAAAAAGAAACGATTTTGGCAGGCGACTGGGAGTCTGTGCAGAAAACAGCACGGAAAACGCTTCAAAAATTATGCTGATTTAGCCGTAGAGAATAGTCAGTCGCTATTAGGGTTGAATTTACAAAATCTTGGTATCGCTCAAGGTCTGGTTTTTTTCATCGCAATAGCGAGTTTAGGAATCACTGTGTTGATTACGATATTCGGTTGGGGTTACGTTTTCCGAGTTTTTAAAGACACGGTTGAAAGACGACAATGATTTAAAGCCGCTGTCCAAGGCTATGCGTAAAATTGGAATGTGATCCTTTGTTCTATCGGTGAGTACATTTTTCACTTCACCAATACGGTATGCATTTACGAACTCACTGAAATTTTTGTATCCCAGATTTTGATTGATAAGTGATCTAAGTCGATGTTGTGTAACCCCTATTTTTGACGCTAATGTCACTATGCTGAGCTTTGGGTCTTTAAACGCAAGTCCGTCTTTCATTGCAGAAACTAATTTTTCCTTAAGTTGTTTGTCTTGTTCACTTAGATTTTCTTTTTCTGCTATATCGTCCGCGAAAGTGACTGCCTGTTTATCAAAGGAAATCATCCAGATGAAGCCCCAAATAATAGCAGGCCAAATGGCGAGAACTTTAACCGTTTGTCTCCATCCTGAAGTGCTTGGGATAAGCGGTTCGCTTATTGCGGAAACGATAGTGACAAAGGCGATAATCGCAACGAAATAAATACGCGAAGCACGCCTTTTGACTAACAAATCATCTTTCCGCCCTTTTAGAGTTGTCACGCAAAGATGAGTGATTAGTGCTATCGACAGCATACTAACGACCGGCCCAATTAAGGTTGGGCTATTTAACACCCACCCGAATTGTTCAAACCTTACCCATAAGATAGGCGCGCAATACAATATTCCTGTCAAAATATGGAAGGGTTTCAATGTGAAATTCGAATTGAACAAAGATAGCGTGAACAGCCAAATAAAGACTAAGTGAGGAACATCAAGTAATCTCACAACAACATTCATAGTTCCGAAAGGTTGAAAGACTTTAGGCGAATAGCCTATAAACATTGCAATCAAGCTTATACAGGCCAGTATTAAATAAGGTGCGCTTCTCCATTTCGGAACGTGTATGACCGTCAGCGTTACAAGTAGTAATAGTATACCAATGCCTGAAAATCTGAAAAATGCGTCAACAGTTATCATAGATGAAGAGTACTGGCTTAAACTGAAGCTCACAACTCAATAGCAGCTGTAAAACTCATAAAATACTATAGGTTTCGCGAAAATGAGCAGCATTTACGCGATTTTGATAAGACTGTATAGCCGTTGATCTTTGATAGTGCGTGATTAACTATTGGAGACATATTGATGAAAATATTTTCTAGCATCGCTGTCTTAGCCAGTCTGTTTTTAGCTATGCCTGATACCACAATCTCCGGCTATACCGAAGACCTGATAATAGACAAGGTGGTAAAGGCATATGGTGGAAGTAAACTGATAAATTTAAAGTCTATTTCAGTTGAGTCCGAATACTTTCAACGTTCACCAGGGCAGGGATATTCACCAGGCGTTGATGAGCTTAAGTTTTACAAGCGAGAATCACATTTCAACCCTACAGAACAGGTTGGGAAAACTAGATATGAAATGCGCGGCCTGGATCATTTTTACAGTTGGGGGCATTTTGCTACCAAGAATGAATCTGCACGCCTTGATTATGTTCATGACCAATATAATTACGACGACGGTGAAACTGGATACTACCGAATACTAGGTGGTTATTTGAGGGGAATAGATACCATTCTCGCTTATGAGCTAAATAGTCGTCGCAGTACTGCAGAATATCTCGGCAAAGAAAACTACCGCGGTAAGAGCAATTCAATTATTTCTTACGAATTTCCATTTTCTCCTCCACTGTTTTTGACCATAGATGATGAAACTGGATACATTAATAAAATGGAAAGAAGGTTCGAAGATCAGGATATTACTGTTCGCTATCTTTTTGATAATCACAAAAACACGAACGGTGTGCTTTTCGCTCAAAACTATACGCTTTTTCAAAACAATCATTTGGATACAATGATTATGAAGCGAAGTATAAAAATAAATCGTGTGTCAAAAAAAGAACTGGCAATAGATGAGTCTTTGAGCAGTGACTGGGATTACATGGAGTCACTTGGTGAGCCGACAGTAGCGCTTGTTTCTCCCGGGTATCATCACGTTACAATTTCCGGTAACAGTAGTTCGTTTGTAGACTCGGGTGACTACCTGATTAGCGTTGGGAGTAATGCTGGGTTAAAGGCTCGTCATGAAGCATACGTTTCGTCCACAAATAATACTAAACCGATTAAGTATCATGTGATTACCCACCATCATAATGACCACCTGGATTCAGTCCAGGATGCGTATGATCTTGGCGCAACAATAGTGGCTCCAAGTAGTGCTATGGCTACAGTGAAAGCTCGACTAGTTGATGGCTATAATGACAACAGGTTTTTAAGTGTTGACCAGTCGGTAGATCTAGGTGCTGCAAACATGTATGTGATTTCAACGTACCATGTAAATGAATTCGGTTTGCTCTATGCCAAGAATGCAAAGACAATATTCGAGGCAGATCATTATGGCGCTGATGCTATTCAAGTCCCGGTGCGAGCATTCTTCACTGGTTATAGTCTGTTTCAAGCGATAGAGCCATTAAATTTAGAGATAGAAAATATTGCGCGAGCGCATGGAAGGAAAATCCTGAAATGGGATGACTTTGCCATTGCTGTTGAAGATTACAAAGAAATAATGTGCAAGGCTAAAAAGCAACTCTGC
>CALIRD010000121.1 GCA_938042355.1 uncultured Thiotrichales bacterium | reverse complement strand
AGAATCATGAATTTTGCGGTCGTAAACTCACCAAGAAATGCTGGGTAATAAGAACGCTCTATGGCATTACCAAACGACCACAACACAAACATGTTAATCACCAGATGCATCATGTCAGCATGGATCAAACCGGAACTCAGAAAACGATACCATTGGCCTTGTTTTTTTATGGTCACCGGGTGAAAAAGCATGGTCGATTTCAAGCCCTTGTTGCTAAAGGCAACATATGAAATCAAGCAGGTCACAGCTACTATGATATTGGTAACACTGAACACTTCAGGATTCATGGTTTATAGTCTCATCATTCAATCGCCACATAATAATGTAGATAGACATCTTTAAGGAGATAACTTTGTGACTATTTGTAGCGCCCATCAGAAAGTCACATCGACAGTCAATTAATTCTGCACTAGACTGAATTAATAACGAATAATCCGGGTGTTTTTTGAATACTAAAAGTAATAAAAAATCAGTCATACTCTGGATCGTTCTATTTCTTGTTTTTGCAGGTTTCGCTGGTTGTGTAGGACTGGCTCGATGGGTAAAGAATTCAGTACCCGAACTAGAGCAAGTTATTTCAGAGGCACAGCAGTATGGCTCACAAGCCGATGAAAATGCTTGTCTGGAACAGACATTCACGGCATTGGATGAATGCGACAGTTTTCGCTGTAGTTTAAAGGCATCGGTATTTTTTGCTGGCTGTTTACCGGCTTCGACACCCAGTGAAGGCTTTTGCGATTATGCACCACAGGATAGCGGTCTTAAAAAACAGGCGGAATGGTCAGTCGCCAGATGTAGACAACTCAAGCGGGATGACGAAATATGCGTGCAATTAATGACGCATGTGAGTAATCACTGTAATTCAGAATCCAGACAATCAAAAATATTTGAATCAACTATCGGGCGGGAGGATTAATCAGCGGCAAGTGAAATAGTGATTTTTTCTGATCCGCTTTCAATCACATCTCCGGCAACAATTTTTTTACGCTTTCTGGTTTCAACAGCACCATTGACCTGGACCAGTCCCTGGGCAATAAAGTACTTTGCCTCTCCTCCACTGGCAGCAAGACCTTCCATTTTCAGTATTTTATAAAGCTCTATGGGCTGTTTTGAAATCTCAACGTCTCGCATCTAATCTCTGTATAGTGAGCGGTAAACGAGTAGTATGCAGCAAAATGAAATTATTAATACGAAATCTTGACCGTGAAACCACAGTCGAAGACTTGAAGCAGCATTTTGAAAAACACGGCCTGGTTCAATCCTGCACTATTGTCATGGACAACGACACCGGCAAATCAAAAGGTTTTGGTTTTGCCACCATGCCTAAAGTCGGTGAAGCCAACGCGGCGATGAAAAGCCTGAATGGTAAAAAGATAGACGGACAGGTCATTCGCGTTAAAAAAGCCTCGAATAAACCGGTCGTAAAAAAAGCGCCAAAACAACGCCACAGTAATGATCCGATGCATGGCATGACGCTGGAAAAGTTACTGAACAAGCTGGTTGAAGAATACGGCTTTGAAGAGCTGGGCAAGCACATCAAGATCAAGTGTTTTACCTCTGATCCCAGTCTATCTTCCAGCCTGACTTTTTTACGTAAGACAAAGTGGGCACGAAAAAAGCTGGAAGTGTTTTATCTGGAACAACTCGAACAACCGGTGCGCTCAAAATCACCGAAGAAAAACGTCTGGGGAAAACCAAAGAAGAAAAAATAGCCTGAAAGCCAGCTATTCAAGTTAGTGCTACTCTTCCGGATCGACGATTTGTATATGTAAATCGTGCAAGCCTTCCACGCTTCCGACCAACCTGTCCCCTATTTCTACCGGGCCTACTCCCGCTGGTGTGCCGGTGTAGATTAGATCACCAGGCTCAAGTCGGTAATGTGTAGATAAGGTCGCTACTACTTCGGCACAATTCCAGACTAGATCAGCCAAATCTGCCTGCTGCCTGAGTTCGCCATTGACTCGTAAGGCAATGCTTCCACTATGTGGCAACTCACCTTGTAGCGGGGTGATCTCACTGATGGGGGCTGATAAATCAAACGCTTTGGCTATCTCCCACGGGCGTCCGGCTTTTTTAGCCTCGGCTTGCCTGTCCCGTCGCGTCATATCAAGGCCAACTGCCAGACCATAAACGTGCTCGTCAGCCTGTGCGATTGGAACATTGTTACCGCCACGACCAATCGCTAGCACCAGCTCGATCTCATGATGAAAATCACTGGTAATAACGGGATAGGGAATTTCGGAGCCGTTCAAGACTATCGCCGATGCGGGCTTTTGAAAAAAGAAAGGGGCATCACGTGTGTCGCCACCCATTTCAATCGCATGCGCGGCATAATTTCTGCCCACGCAATACACGCGGCGTACGGGAAACATTCCTCCGCCAATCACCGGCACCAACACGGGCTCAGGTGGGTTAATAACCAGATTTTCTTGCATCACGTCTCTTTGTTGTTAGTTAGAACTACTCAGGCCAAGGCAAGCTCTGCCTGAATCATACGCTCGGGGTTCTCCAGTTCCAGCAAGCGCTTCTTGGCAGGCAACCCACCACCATAACCAACCAATTCGCCGTTGGATCCGATGACGCGATGACACGGTATAATTACGGCTATTGCATTCGCGCCATTCGCATTTGCTATAGCCCGCACAGAGGACTCGCGCCCCATCATTTGAGCCAACTCCAGATAACTGGTGGTTTCTCCATAAGGAATTTTTAGCAAGGATTGCCAGACCTGTTTCTGGAAGTCCGTGCCCACTGTTAATAGTGGTAGATCAAAGCCGGTCCTCTTTTTTTCCAGAAACTCTAACAGTTGTATTTTAGCGCTATCCAGCACACTACTCTCTGCTTCAATCATTTCACAAGCGAGCATTTTTTGGAGCCTGCCATCGACAGTGCTACGCAGCTTGCGATAGCGAAAATCAAGCAAGCATAGTTGCTGCTCGTACTCACCAAATACTATCTCTCCAATAGCTGTTTTTTGATATTGAATTTTTATCATACTCAATTCGCCTGTAGAACTTTATGCTGAGGATAATACCTCATATTGACCTGGCTGCAGTTGCTGCAATGACCAGTCACCAATGCGATGACGAATCAAACGCAAGGTCGGATGATTGACAGCTGCGGTCATGCGTCGCACCTGTCGATTTTTACCTTCACTTATAATCAACTCAAGCCACTGGGTAGGAATAGACTGACGGACCCGAATCGGTGGCGTACGTGGCCAAATATTGTCCGGTTCGTCAATCATTGAGACCTCTGCAGGTTTGGTTTGCCCGTCTTTTAACCTGACACCTCGGCGTAACTTCTCCAGTGCATTCTCCTCAGGTTCACCATCCACCTGAGCCCAATAATGCTTTTGCTTATGATACTTCGGGTCAGAAATTCTGGCCTGCAATCGACCATCATCCGTTAACAACAGCAGACCCTCACTGTCTTTGTCCAGCCTTCCTGCCGGATAGACATTAGGAATATCAATATAATCTGCCAGCGTTTCCCTGCCATCGGCATCCGTGAATTGACTCAAGACACCGAACGGCTTATTAAATAAAATCAGCATTGGCGAGCAAAATTTTGAAATATCCAGACATCATACCCAGTCTGGCAAGCCAATGCTTGAGAAAAACTAAAGCACATCATTTGACGGTTATTACCAACAGTTAACCGTTAGTCGGGAAGAGCTTCAACCAGTTAACAGATTCAGCCTTCTGCACTGCAATAGTTCTGGAAATGAGTAGAGTAATCAGAATTACGGATTCTTAAACGTCCGTAAAGGGAACTCATTTACATGCATTTTGAACCGCAACAGGTCTCACCAGGAGACTGCCTCCTTTGGGGAAAAGAGGCGCTTGAACTCACCGTTCGGCACGCACTCGTGCATGTACTGGTGATTGGTGCAGCCATCTATCTATTTGCCGCACAAATTTGGTTGAGCGGATTTCTGTTTGCCAGCATTCCCGTCTTGTTTGGTTTAATTTGCGTCATAGCTGAAGCCGCTGATAATGGTGAATCACCGCTATCTAATCTACGCACTAAAAATATTCGAGTATGGGGCAGATTGTTCATGCTGGGACTTTATCCCTACTTGTTAGCCATCTTCGGCATGGCCTTGTTATCGTTATTACCACTACCCGTACATTCAGCGGCTGAAAGTACCACTTATACAGGATCATTTTCTTCCGGCGTGATTATGCTCTTTGCCATTTACGCCTGGCTGGTTGCTGGCCCGTTTATCTGGTTGGCTGCACCGCTACTGGCAGTCGCCGAATTACCTATGGGTGTTGCTTACACTCAGGCAAACCAGGCCTTCAAACTGAATGGTTTTGTGCTGGTTATTCCACTCATACTGGGTGTCATCGCACATCTCGCCTTTCTACTTCCGGTACTGGTGTTTCCGCTAATCGCGATTGCCGGTTGCATGATGTATGCCAGCTATCGACACATCTGGTTAGGCAGGGGAATGAATCATCCAGTAGCAAAGAGAATCAGCAACCCGGCTGGCGCACAAGCTGTCTAGGTAAAAATTACAACAACTCGGCGATAGAATAGATCTCTTCTTCGTCAACCACCCACCTGCTATCTGCGCTCCAGACACCACTACACATACTATCGGTATGTGCCTCAGACAATTTTCCTGTAACAAGATCGATAAAGTAACAGGCATATTTTTCAATCGAGGTCAGCTCACTACCATCGTCCAACTCTCCTCTTGCGAGGGTGTGTAACAGACTGACCTGACCATTCGGGGACACGTCTTGTTGCTGATGACTTTCAAAACAGCTTATTGAGGAGTTGGAGATGGTTATGATTGCAGCATCTGTACTCACTTGCGCCAGATGCCAGCAATCGTCTCGATAATCGTCGAGCATGATTGCGGAGGTATTTTCCAATGTACCAGCACCCTGTTCAACACTATGGACAGTGGTAGACGGTAATTCAGAAGTATTAGTTGACGGTAGATTACTCTCTTTAACTAAAGGTTGTTGATTGTGATCACTCACATCGCAAGCCACTAGTAATATGGCTAATAAAATAATTTTTTTCACAACTCTTTCTTCAAATGAGCATATCTACCCGGCGCAACACTGACACCATTACTCTTGGACATTCTACGTGTCTTGCCATAATCATCGAGAATCTTTTTCTCATAGCTGGCATGTTTTGTTCCCCAGTCTGCCGGGTTTCTTGAGAGCTTCTTGATTTTATCCTGCTCCTTTTTACTGGCATTTTGTTTGTCCACATCCGCGTCGTGTTTGGCTAGAAATCTTTTTAGCGCGTCAGTGAAGTCTTTCTTCACATAGGCCGGGCGATTGATGTGGTGGTCGAGCGCCGTTGCCTTACCGAGTTTGGATTTAATGTAGGCTGACAACGCATAGGAATCAGACCCCATAGAAGTTTTAATTTTCAG
>CALIRD010000120.1 GCA_938042355.1 uncultured Thiotrichales bacterium | reverse complement strand
GTACGCCTCGGCGTATCTCGAAGTGGCTTTTATGCCTGGGAAAAGCGGAAAACCAAACCGACTAATACTAGCGATGCTCGCTTGCTGGAACAAATTAAAGACGTTCATCGGGGACGTCAACGTTGCTACGGTAGCCCACGTGTCTATCAGCTCCTCAAGCGACAAGGTATAACGTGTAGTCGACGTCGTGTGGCCCGTGTTATGCGGGAAAATGGCATTACAGCCAGTGTGGTCGGGCTCTATAAATACCGGCCAAAACACTACGATGTCTATCGTCGGGTAGAGAATCATTTGGGTAAAGCGAAACCACCTTCGCAGATGAATCAACAATGGGTTGCTGACTTTACTTACCTTAAAACGCGCTCCGCTCAGTGGGTCTACTTAGCGACTATCATGGATCTGTATTCACGCAAAATCATTGGTTGGGCCGTCTCAACGGTACGCAATACCCACTTCACTACGGCGTCGCTGGAAAAAGCTCTGGATACTCGGCAACCTTTACCCGGTGCCTTGTTCCATACCGATCAAGGGGTTGAGTATGTGGCTGAGACGTTCCAGACAGCACTCGAAGCGGCCAGCTTGAAAGCCAGTATGAGCCGCAAAGGACGCTGTCTGGATAATGCCACTGCAGAATCGTTTTTCCACACCTTTAAAACCGAGTCGTACTATCAAAAGCGGTTCAAGAACGCCGCTGAAATAGAAAAAGAATTTATCGACTATATCGACTTTTATAACAACCTGCGGTTACACTCATCTCTTAACTATAAAACGCCATCGGAGTATGAACAATGTATCTCCTGAGTGTCCACTTTTCGGGTGCAAGATCACTAGCGCGCTTTTGGAACCATTTCGCGCAACGTTAGACATAGAAAATGAATCGAACTGAGTTCCTTGAAAATTGGGAAAATGAAAAACGGAGTGGAAAGCGTGTTTTTGCTAGCTGGTTTATTTTTGCTCTACTCGCTGTTATAGGATTAATGATTTTTGGTGGCGAGAATGAAAATTACCGCAACACCCTTTTTGCATCTATTTGCTTATTAGGCTTAATCGGCTCCATTGTTGCCATACTGGTCTTTGGTATTATTAATTCCAAAAAATCAAAATTACGCTGTAGTAAGTGCGGTAAAAATCTCACTAATGTTGGGATAGAAATCGCCGTAGCCACAGGAAACTGCAGTTCATGTGGAGAGAAGTTTTTAGATGACTAATAATCCCATGTCTAACCAGGCGCGCAAATCGTTCCCTGCGGTCACTAGGATTCCAAAAACGCTACGCGTATTTTGGAACCCATTAGCGCTACGTTATGCAAAGTAAATATAATGAACATATTTTTTGTATTAATTTTTCTTCTTTTTGTATTTTTATTTTATGGCTTAGGTAGCTTCAAGAAATCACCTAGAGAAGAAGAAATAACACCACTATTTACTGAAAGATGTGGTGGCAGTTTTGGTTTTACGAACCTCATGCCCCCTCTTGTAAGACATGCTATCTATGATCAATTCGTAATCATTTCTTATGGGAATACAATGTTAGAACTAAATTTCAACGAGATAAATTTAGTCAGCAAACCTAGGTATTTAATTGGTGATTTTATAAGATATCATCACAATGTAAGTACATTACCAAGAAAAATAATTATAAACACACGTAACTCAAATGAAATTATCGAATTATTGAATAAAAGTAATATCAAGAATAAATCTACAAATGCATAACAAGGCGCGCAAACCGTTCCCTCCGGTCACTACGATTCCAAAAACGCTAGCGCGTCTTTGGAACCATTTCGCGCAACGTTATGTGCATAAAAGAGAAATTAATGAAGTTTAGTATTGAAGAAAAAGAAGCTCTACTAGAGTTAAAAGGTGTTGGGCCAACTGTAATAAAACGCTTAGAGGAAATTGGAATACATTCTTTTAAAGAACTAAAAAAACACGAGACGGAAGATATTACTGAAATGGTGGCAAGTATGTTAAATACAACATGCTGGAAAAACAGTCCTCAGTCTAAAGCTGCTATTAGCAACGCAATTTCTTTAGCAAAACAAAAAGCCACATAATATGGGAAAGGCACATAACAAGGCGCGCAAACCGTTCCCTGCGGTCACTACGATTCCAAAAACGCTGGCGCGTCTTTGGAACCATTTCGCGCAACGTTAGGCATACATTATCAGAGGGCAGGTAAATTGTGATTTCACCCGGTAAAATTGCGGCTTTATTTGTTACCGGAATATGCATACTAGTATTGGGAATACTATCGCTCGCTGTTCCTGTCTTTATTTTTTTAGGTATATTAATTCCGGTTGGTTTGGTTTTAGTTGCATTGTCTGGGTTACTAACCGGTATCAATATAATTGGTAATGCCACTTCTCTAACATCCCGTATATTCGGCATATTTATGATAATTAGCCCAGCTTTGATCTTTTATAGTTTATTATTCTTATACGTTAAATTTGGCGGATAGATAAAATTCAATCAAATAACTATCTGCCTAACAAGGCGCGCAAACCGTTCCCTCCGGTCACTACGATTCCAAAAACGCTAGCGCGCTTTTGGAACCATTTCGCGCAACGTTAGGTGTGAAAAAAAAGATATGTTTCGTTGGACTCTAAAAAGATGGCGCTCTATGCCTGTAATTTTAAGGGTAATAACTTTCATATTTGTAGCAATATTGCCCATTAACTTATTTGAACTCTCCATGCCTGGAAAAAGTTTAAACGTAAACTTACAAACACTAGTTATTAGCACTTTATTGTTTATTTTAGGGACTGGGGTATTACGAAAGAAAATAATCACGAAACATATAATTGCTGTAATTCCAATAATCACCTTTGCTTTTTTCTTATATCTAGGTGAAAACCCAACTACAATTCACATAGTTGAAGCATCTATTAGCACAGCACTACATATGGCATTTACAATATATTATTTCTATAAACACAAACCGGTCTTAGATTACTATAATGCAAACACCTAACAAGGCGCGCAAACCGTTCCCTATCGGTCACTACGATTCCAAAAACGCTCCGCGTCTTTGGAACCATTTCGCGCTACGTTAGCATCTGAAAGTGAACAAAAAACACCTTACAATTCTAATCTGCATTCTAGGTGTAATTGGCATCATTTCTTTGGGCTCTGTATTTACAGGTTCATTGGCACCTTCTGCAAAGGCAGAGGCTAATCGTCCCCATTTAAATATTTCAAAAATACAAAATGGCACGTTTAAAATAATCGAAGATCAACCAATGACCTATTTGGTGATTAAAGACCATAATTCTAAACTTTATGTGTATTGGCTACCTGTAACAAATGAAGGGACTTTATTGCCAGACGTTCATTGGGGGCGATATGGTGGTTACTGTCAAAACTTTGGACCTGAAATGAACGGTGACTTTATTAAAAAGGATGGAGTAATTACTTGCCATGACTCAAAAGAATTAACAGAAGCATTTATGTGGTCTTATGATGGAAAAAATATAGGCTCATATTCACATAATAAAAATATGCCCATAGCAAAATATACAATAGACGGTGAGTATTTAGTGTTAGGCAAACTATGAATGCTAACAAGGCGCGCAAACCGTTTCCTACGGTCACTACGATTCCAAAAACGCTAGCGCGCTTTTGGAACCATTTCGCGCAACGTTATATTCAAACAAACAGGAACGCTTTATGAATGAATCAGAATTTTGGAAAATAATTAATTATGTTCATGAATCCGCAAATGGTGACATGGATGAAAAATCATCTCTGCTAACTGAAAAGATCAAAAATTTATCTAAAGAAGACGCCACAAAGTTTAGTCAAATTTTTGACTCTAAAATGGACACGACCTATTCCTGGGAACTATGGGGTGCCGCGTATATCTTAAATGGCGGTTGTAGTGATGACTCTTTTAATGATTTTAGGTCATCTCTAATTTCCCGAGGAAAAAACTCATTTGAAAAAGCTATGAATAACCCAGATTCATTGGCCGATGAGTCATTTGATGAAGATTCTTGGTTTTTTGAGGGATTCCAATATGCAGTTACGGAAGGTGTTGAAGTAGTATTAGGTTCTCTCCCAGAACGCCAGTCTCCTGCACCTTCAGAACCTTCTGGAAACGAATGGGATGAAGAGGACGAAAATCATTTTCAGACCACATATCCAAATCTTTGGAAAGCTGCTGAAGCAAGGTACGCGAGTATATCTCCTACTCCAGTATCTACATCATCAGAATCAAGCAAACAAACAAAGAAAAAACCATGGTGGAAATTTTGGTAGAAGAATATAACAAGGCGCGCAAACCGTTCTCTCCGGTCACTACGATTCCAAAAACGCTAGCGCGTCTTTGGAACCATTTCGCGCAACGTTAACTCTAAAATATGGAATATACAGATAAACAAGCTGGGGTGGCTAAAGGTATGGCAGCAGGCCTCCTAATATCGCTAATTGCAGTGTTTGGTAGTGTCTACTTCTTCCCAACAGCTGTTGAAGAGGTAGATGAATTAAGCCTGCGAGTCAGTACTTTGGGTGTGGTGGTGCTATGGCCTTGCCTACTTCTTGTAATATCAATTGGGCGCTTAGCAAAACATCGATTTTTCACACCAGAAGACATAGATGGCGGCGCGCTGACAAAAGGAACGGAAAAAGCGAAATTATTGCAAAGCCTTATACAAAACACTTTAGAGCAATTTTGTATCGCGCTTGGTGCATACACAGCGTGGTGCTTTGTAATGCCTATAAATACTCTGTCAGCGCCAGTAGCGTGTTCCGCTATTTTTGTACTAGGTAGGTTGCTGTTATTTACTACTTATAAAAACGGTGCGCCAGCAAGGGCACTAGGTTTTACATTAACGTTTTATCCTACGGTAATATTGGTTGCAACCTTATTAGTTACCATGGTTTGGCAGAAGCTGAGTTAACAAGCCGCTGCACGCCGACAGCGCGTACACTGCGGGTGAGCGGAGCGTTAGGCACATTAAATGAATGAGATCATATTTACTACGCCTGACGACACTGATGCTCAACTATTAATCAATAAACTAAGTCAAACATTAGAATCAATAACCGGTGATAGTGGCAACAGTTCGTATAAAGAGAAAGAATTTTCAGTTGCTACAGACGCGTTTCTTATTCTAAAGATAAATGGTAGTGCCATTGGATGTGGAGCGCTAAGAAAAATAACAGCCACTACTTGTGAAATAAAAAGAATGTACTCCGAAAAAAAAGGTTGCGGTAATATCATACTTCGTGAATTAGAAAAAAAAGCAAAAGAATTTAACTATAATCATGTGCTCCTATCTACCAGAATAATTAACTTAGAAGCGGTTGAGTTTTATAAAAAACACAATTATCAAGAGTGCATTGCTTACGGCAAATATAAGAATAACAACCGTTCAGTCTGTTTCGAAAAATACCTTGATGCCCAATCAGGCGCGTAAATCGCTCCCTACGGTCACTGCGATTCCAAATACGGTGAAAAGTAGGCTATGAGCATGAAACATAATTTTGAAATTAGTACAGCGGCTGATCCTGATGATATTGCAGTGATTGACAACGGTCAGAAAACTTCAACAATGACTCAAATAATTTTTTTGATGTTATACCCTAACACATCATTACCCCGGGCAATGATGGAAAGATTTACCGTGGCGCCATAGTAAGAACTTGTGGTGAGTGTTGCGAGATACAAGAAATTAGGGTTGATGCAGAATTGAATCAAAGATGCTGGAACAGAAATTATGGATTATTTTGAAGAAGAAGCATTAAATACAGGCTGCAAATTAATCTACTTAAGTACATTTAATTTTCGAGCACCATTCTTTCTATAAAAAGAGATGTTGCAAAGAGGCTTTACGCATCACAGGTTTCAGCCAAAGTGAAGAGAAAATACACATGCACAAAAATATTTGTTAAATATGAAAGTCTTCAACTCTTTATTATTTTTACTATTTTTCGCGTCAGGCTGTATAACAAACGACGAATATACAGCTAGTGCTCTTAATCAAGCAAAACAGCAGATTAATGACTCCATCTTGATCAAAGAGGTGGTTTTTGAGAGCGAAGGTGTTAACTTGGCAGGGAGCATATATGTCCCGAAAGATGCTCATGCAGCGGTTGTATTAGTGCACGGATCTGATCCTGTACCTCGTATGTCAAAGTTGGCAGAGTTTTTAGCCAATAATGATATTCTGGTTTTGACGTATGACAAGCGTGGGGTTGGAGAGTCTGGTGGAGTATATGTTGGACCACAGGTGGGAACCAACAATATCAGCGTTGATAATTTAACACTGCTCGCAAAAGACGCCAATGCAGCGATCAATGTGATTCACCAGCATGACAAAGATTTACCGATTGGTCTTGTTGGCGCGAGCCAAGCAGGCTGGATTATCCCAATTGCCTCACTTGAAAATTCGTTAGTAGAATTTATGGTGCATTTTAGTAGCCCTACAATCACCACACTAGAGCAACTAAGGTTTCAGTTTTACACTAATGGCAGAGAAGAATTTTGGGAAAATCATACTGATGCAGATGCGCGTGAGCACACTGAAAATGATCCGGATAAATACCAGTTTAAAGCCACAGACCCGAAAGATTCTTTGAATGCGCTCTCAATACCAGGCCTTTGGCTTTATGGAGAAAAAGATATACAGGTCCCAGTCAAAATGTGTATGGAGCAACTTAATGTACTAAAAGCTCAGGGCAAGCCATTTGAGTATGTCTTGTTCCCATCGCTAGGTCACAATACTAATAAAGTAGAGCCTCTGGATATTATGATACATTGGATAAAGCAAAAAACTCTGAAGCATTAACTCGCAGAATATAAATAGTTAAAGGGGGTAGTCTCGATTGATCACATTAAAAGTGAGAGTACCCATTAGCGCTACGTGTATGTGTACACCGGGTTGATTGATACTCTAGATCAGGCTGTTTTAGGTTAATATTGCCTAAGGCAAAACTAATATGAAGGATAACTTCACTGCATGCTAATTCATGAAAAAAGCCACAATAGACCAGTCGAACTTGGAACGTATCCTCTTGAAGCTTTAGAGAAAGATGCGAGTATTATTGAGTTGGAAGCTCAAATCCCAGCAAGCGCAAGCACACCCTACACGAGCTCAGACAAACTTTTAGCAAAGGTGGTCAACGATTATTCGTCTTCATTAGGTCGGTTTTTTAAAGGTGAAGTGGCCAATCAAAAGGCTCCTCTACCAGACTCCTTTGAGCGTCGAAGTGCAGATGTAAAAGGAGCTGCTTACTTTCTTGACACCTCCCATGTTGGTATTTGTCATGTTGTCGAAAATTGCTGGTTAAGCGATGCTAAACCGCTTGAGCATGCTTTTGCTATTGTGCTTCTTGTTGCTTATGGAAGGCTACCTGAGTCAGATAATTTAGCGCATGAATGGTTGAATGGCGCGGAGCATGATATTGCTCGGCTGCGTGGTATTGAAATTAGTTCATCACTATCAGGCTATATTCGAAAACTGGGTTTTAATGCTCAGTCACATTTCGAGGGAAATACATTAGTAGACCTTGATCGTCTCGCTGTTCTGTCGGGTATTGCGGAGCGTACTAGCGATGATTCAGGTAATGCACTAGAGATTCAGAGCCCTTTTTTAGGCCAAGCATTTGCCTTGGCTGTTATTACAACAGACTACGAGTTAGCCATAGATACGCCCTTTAAAACAGGTGCAAGGGTCAATAAATTTCACTATAGGCGTGGCATCAATGGGGCAACCTCTTTGCGTGAAATCAATCGTCGTAGCAAGCGTAAAAGTCATCTTAGCCGCTACCCAATGGAGCAGATAAAACGAGTTGATCGTCCTACCACGCTGATTCTTGATGATGAAGTGCCTCGAGTTCCCAAGCGCGCTAATTTTTTCGTAAGAGCGAGATCAGGAGATCTGGGAAGTAAGGCTCAAAAACAAGTGCCACGCTTTGCGATGAAGCATCCATTAACAGCAGGAATGGGGCCTTTATTTGGTGCTCTAGCGTCGAAACAAGAGGGCGAAGTAGCGGCCCAAAAAGGTAGTGAATTAAATGACCCTAAAGCTAATGCCAAGGCGATTAAATCTCTTGCATACCATTTAGGTGCTGATTTAACCGGTATCTGTGAAATTCCTGATTATGCCTGGTACAGCCATCAAATGGATGGCACCGAAATTCCCACCTACCATCGATACGCCGTAGTCATGTTGATAGATCAAGGCCATGGTACGATGGAAGGTGCAAGCGGTGATGACTGGATTTCCGGTGGTCAATCCATGCGCGGTTATTTGCGTGGTGCCGAGATCGCCGGCGTTATGTCTGAGTTTTTAAGAAATAAAGGCTATTCATCCAGGCCGCACACACAGGCAGATAGCGATGTCTTGCATATACCTTTAATTTTATGGGCTGGTTTAGGAGAGCTTAGCCGCATAGGTGAATTGGTTTTAAATCCCTATGTGGGGCCGCGATTTAAATCTGTGGTTTTAACGACAGACCTGCCGCTCGAGGTCGATAAACCGGTTGATTTTGGTTTACAGACCTTCTGTGGGAATTGCTTAAAATGTGCCAGAGAGTGCCCCGTTAACGCTATTCCCTTTAAAGAAAAAGTCATGTTTAACGGCTATGAAATGTGGAAGCCAGATGTTGAGCGCTGTACACGCTATCGTGTTACTAACTCAAAAGGCTCAGCTTGCGGCCGCTGCATGAAAACCTGTCCATTAAATAAAGTGGTTTCTATTGATGGTGCTTTACTGCATAGGGTAGGGACTTGGCTCGGTGTGCATGCTCGTTGGTTAAAGACTGTAATGGTACCAATCGCCGTGTTTTTTGATGACTGGTTACAGTACGGCAAACGGAACCCTGTAAAAAAATGGTGGCTTGATTTAGAGGTTGTTGACGACGTTTGTGTAAAACCGAAAGGGGTTAATGAGCGTGATATCGATATCGACAAGGATACAACAGGAGAGAGGTCGCCAGTTGCATACTATTCTGCCAACGTGATGCCTGCACCCAATGCCAAAGAAGTTGTGTTGGTTAATCGCAAATATGCGATCAAGAGCGCCGAAGAGTTAGAAACGGTAGCGGAGGCTATAGTCAGACAGAAAAATGAAGGAGAAAAGCCGAAGCACTATACGTCTACAAAAAGCATATAAAAAATCACCGCTCTTGAACTTTGCTACTAGAAATAACTGGCTGCATCGGGCAACTTACTGATCTAGGTTGTAGTAATTCAACCTAGAAATATTCCAATAGTGGCAAAGTTCAATTTGCTTGATAAGCAATAATTACGTTTACTGAACTGAGAAATCAACATTGGCGTAAAATGAACCTTTGATTATTCATTTCCAGTTATCATTTTGAATCAAGTTGGCAGAATAAATTAAAGCGTGGAGCCGATTGATTTATGAACTCGCTTATTTAATGTGCTCGCTAAGATGCTTGTCGTTTGCTGGCTTGATATTCGTCATAGGTGCCTTCATAGGCCAGCATTTTGTTGTCTTTTATATCCAGTATGTGGGTGGCCAGGGTAGACACAAACTCACGATCATGGCTGACAAAAATCAAGGTGCCTTCATATACTTTCAAGGCGTTGTTTAAGGCTTCAATCGCTTCCATATCCATATGGTTGGTAGGCTCATCCAATATGAGTACATTGGTGTCTTGCATCATTAGCTTGCCAAATAACAGGCGATTTTTTTCACCACCTGAACAGAGATTGGCTTTCTTTTTGAAGTCATCTTTAGTAAATAATAATCTGCCCAATAAGCCGAGCACCTTCAGGTCATCATGCTTGGGCGTACGCCATTGCATCATCCAGTCAAACAACGTCAAGTCGTTATCAAAATCTGTTGTATTGTCTTGAGGGCAGTAACCGATGGCTGCATTCTCAGACCATTTATAACTACCGCTGTTTGGTGTGAGCTGGTCAGTCAGGCAGCGAAGAAACGTCGTTTTGCCGGTGCCATTATCGCCTAACACTGCCCAGCGTGAACCAGCACTCATGATGACATCTTTAGTCGTAAATAAGGTGTCTCCATCAAAGCCATGCGAGAGGTTTTCAAGCACTACCGCATTACGATGCAGCTTTTTGTGCTGGCTAAACTGAATTTTTGGTGTCTTTCTGCTCGATGGCTTAACCTCATCCAGCTTGATTTTTTCCATTTTTTTCGCACGGGAACTTGCTTGTTTTGCTTTGGAGGCATTCGCTCCAAAGCGATTTACGAAGTCTTGTAGTTCAGCAATTTCAGCACTCTTTCTGGCGTTGCCTGTCAGTAATTGTTCGCGTTTCAGGCTGGCGGCAGCTTGGTAGGCTTCATAATTACCCGGGTAGATTCTCAGTTCACCATAGTCAATATCGGCCATATGTGTGCAGACTGAATTTAGAAAGTGTCTGTCGTGCGAGATAATGATCATTGTGCAAGTGCGTTTATTCAATTCGCGACCCAGCCAGTTAATGGTTTCGATATCCAGATTGTTGGTCGGCTCATCTAGCAATAAGATATCCGGGTTGGCAAATAAGGCTTGTGCCAATAACACCCGAAGTTTGCGGCCAGGTGCAACTTGGCTCATTAATCCTAAATGCAGAGATTCTTCGATGCCGGCATTGAGTAAAATATCACCGGCGCGACTTTCTGCGGTATAGCCATCCATCTCGGCAAATTCAGCCTCTAGATTTCCAACTTTGATGCCATCGGCTTCTGTCATCTCAGGCAAGCCATAAATTCGTTCGCGCTCACACTTAATCGCCCATAATTCACGGTCACCCATGATCACCGCATCTATGACGCTGTACTCTTCAAAAGCGAACTGATCCTGACTCAAGATACCCATCTTGGCTCCGGGAACTATCGACACATTTCCCGAGCTCGGTGCTAATTCGCCGCTCATAATTTTCATTAACGTCGATTTTCCACAGCCATTGGCACCAATTAACCCGTAGCGGCTGCCTTTATCGAATTTGGCTGAAATGTTTTCAAACAAAGGCTCAGAGCCAAATTGCATGGTGATATTTGCTGTGGAGATCAAGTTCGACTCTACGGGGGTTAAAATCAGCAGCGGATTCTACCTACTAATTGTTTTTGAGTATAGCCACAGGAGCCTATTAGCGCTTTGTTAGCGGTTTCAGTATGCTTCAAGTGCTACTTAGGTCGTGTGGAGCATAGATTATGCAATTTGATACTGATATGAAATCTGAGTACAAAACTCTTTTTAATGATGCCAGAAAAATTTTACTCGACAAATTTAAACTGAAAGAAACCAAAAAAGAACGTATTACTACCTACTCAGATGACCAGGGAGGTATCTGTCATATGAGAACGATGAACTATGGTATTGATATTGGATTTTTAAAGGGTGCCCGTATGCAGGATGAATATGACTTACTAACTGGCTCCGGTAAGGTGATGCGTGTTCTCCCGATCCGTGCGTTGAATGCTGTTGAACTTGAATATTACATTGAACAAGCCATCATGATAAACGCCAGTAAATAATGAATTTAGACCAGGTCATACAAAAATTAGAAGTTCTGGCTAATCCTGAAAAAATAGAACTCAAGCAGAAGAAATTTGGTATCAAGGCCAACAACTCTCTCGGTATCTATCATAAGGATTTAAAGGCTATAGCAAAGGAGATTGGTCAAGACAATGAGCTCGCACTTGCCCTCTATGATACGGGGATCTATGAGGCTAGACTGCTGTGTAGCAAAATTTATGATCCGAATGATATTTCAGAAAAACAGATGGACAAATGGTCCGCCGACTTTGAAAACTGGGAAGTCTGTGACTCGTTCTGTATGGGCTTTTTTGCTAAAAGTAGGTTTGCCCTTACCAAAGCAAACAAATGGTCTGAGGCTGAGCCGGAGTTTGTAAAACGAGCAGGCTTTGTCATTATGGCGGCGTATGGGTTCGCGCATAAAAGTGCAGATAATGATGTTTTTGAAACGTTCTTTCTGCCAATTGAGAGAGAAGCTGATGACGACCGAATCTATGTTAGAAAGGCGGTAAATTGGGCGCTTAGAAATATTGGTAAAAGGAATGTTGACTTACATAGAAGCGCTATAGAAGTTGCTAATAGACTACTAGTTACCGAATCAAATTCAGCAAAATGGATTGCTAAAAACGCACTTGGTGAGCTTGAAAAGCCTGGTGTAAACATTCTGGATTATCCGCGGCAGGTGTATAGGCCTAAGAATAACAAAACGTCGCTAAGGACAAGCCGGTAATTGTCAGACCGGGCCTGAACTACTACATTTGTAGTGAGTGACTAACAACCTGTTGCATTGAAAACTTTCGGTCTTGCTTTTCCATTAAGCAAAAGTTGTATGACATTAATTGGTAAAGGATCTGAATGAAAAAATTGGCACAATTAGACCGCTTAGTAGGACTCATTGTTGTAGTGATCCTTTTGTACTCGGTCGTTATATTGTTAATGGCTTACTTTGATGGCGAAAACCTCGCTACTTGGGTCTGGGAACGACACCAAAATCAATTCTCCTGGTACTCGCGTCCACTATTTCTCATTCCTGCTTGTTACTATGCCTTTCGCCAAAAGTTCTGGTTGATCATTGGGTTCATGGCGATGCTCTTCTGCAGCCTGTTCTGGTTTGCGGCGCCAATAAGCGTGCCAGAGCATGTGAGTGGGTATCTGGAATGGGAGAAACAATTATTCTTCACAAGTGAATCTGTTTTGTCATTGTTGGTTCTAACTTTTGTTGTGATAGTGTTTTTAGTGGCATTGTTTTCTGCTTTTTGGCACAGGAATCCATGGCTTGGACTGGCGTTAGTCAATGCCGGTACGATCCTCAAGATTATTGTCAGTATTGGGTTAGGCAAGGAGGCAGGAAAGGCAGCTATAGTACCTTCATTGTCAAGCTTGGTAGTCATCAATTTGGTGGCCTATGTAGCATGGCGGCATTTCGCTAATAAAGAGTAGGGCGGTAACGCAAAATGCCTTGCCTTATCTTATATATGAATGTTCACTGAAAGCTGCCAAAATTCTAAACACAAATGGGTTTGGTTGTATTAGTGTTTCTTATTTGCATCTAATGATGATCAGAATCAACAAACTAGAGTCAGTCTTATATTGAATTTTATACAGGAGTGAAAACATCACATGCACTATACACGAACCGGAATCGTTCTTTGCACAGAGCACTATGATGAGTGTGTTAAGTTCTACAGAGAAGTATTGGAATTGCCCCTTATGCATGTGTTGGATGATGCGCATTCCAAATTAACGACTCTTGCTTTTGGCGACAATAACTATCTAATGATTGAGACAGGCCGTGAAGCACATGCAATGGGAAAAACAGTGACACAAAACCCTGCCTGGTTGAGATTTAATGTTGAAAGTGTGGATGACACAGTAACCAGGCTAACGGAAAAAGGCTTGCAGATAACGGTTAGAAGAGAGGTGTGGGGTACCATCGCTGATTTTCTCGACCCTGACGGTAACAGGTGTTCATTACGTGAAGAGTCGACATTTGGTTAAAGTTAATAAATAAAAGGATAGCATGAGAATATTAGCCAACATCTGTTCCAGTGACCTGGATAAAAGCAAAGCATTTTACGTTAAACTTCTGGGCTTTAATGTTAAGTATGACAGTGACTGGTATGTGCAGTTATGTTCGCCGGATGATGCTGAAATTGAATACGGAATTATTCAACGTGACCATGAATTGGTGCCTGAAGATTATCAAGTTGCCCCTACAGGTATGTACATCACATTTGTAGTTCACGATGTCGATGACATTTATGAAAAAGCGCTCGAGATGAAGGTGACGATATTACAAGAACCACGGAATGAGTTTTACGGTCAGCGTAGATTTCTTGCTAAAGATCCTGACGGCTGTTTGATCGATATATGTTCGCCGTGGGAGTCTGAATAACAGTGTCATGTATGTCAGGATGTTCCAAACGGTTGTCGTGTCTTTGATGCTATTACTTGTATAGTGAGTATGTGAAAGGGCAACACACTTCATCCAATTGAATTCAATTACCCTGATATTCATGATGGTGCTATTAAGTAAGGCGCGAGTGACAGAAGAAAAGACTGTACTAATGTAATCTTATACATAGGCTAGTAAAATCAGACATTATCAATACATCTATCTATCCACACATGAAACGCATTGAGAAAATTAAGGAGCTTTGAACACCAATGATAGCCGCCCAAGAACTGTCAGACCGATTTGAAATTCAGGATTTGCTGGCGGATTATTGCCATGCAATTGACACACAAAACTTTGATGCACTGAACGAGATATTTACTGAAGATGCCATAGTTGATTACACCGCAGTAGGTGGGGCCAAGGGTAATCTGGAGGAAACCAAGGTTTATCTTTCTGTTGCTCTGGAGAAATTCACTGGTATGCAACATATGTTGGGACTGCCGCAAGTTAACATAGAAGGTGATGCAGCATACGCTAGAACGATTTGTTTCAATCCCATGGTAATCGATAGAGAAGGTCAGCCACATGTGTTTTTTGTTGGAATTTGGTACGTAGACAAACTGGTACGAACTGATGCTGGCTGGAGAATCCAGCATCGTGCTGAAGAGTTTTCTTACTTCCATAATTTCCCCAGTGACTTTACTCCAGCAGATCCGGGGTGATGCTTTTAGACAAGGAGTAATGGGTCAGTAAAATAATAGAAAATAGAGGAGAATAGTTATGAAAGCTGAAGGTAAATGTCTTTGCGGAGCCGTTGAAGTAGAAGTTGGATTGCCAAACACGGAAGTGGCTGCGTGTCACTGCAGTATGTGTAGAAACTGGTCTGGTTCTCCGATGTTAGCGATGGATGCAGGTGATTCTATGAAAATCTCTGATGAGTCTTCGGTAGTCAGGTATCAATCTTCTGACTGGGCACAAAGAGGCTTTTGTTCTACCTGCGGTACTCATCTATTTTATTTATTGGTGCCAGCGAATCAATATCATGTGCCTGTCGGGCTATTACAAACTGATGCTGACTTGAAATTAACACATCAAATATTTATTGAAGAAAAGCCGAGTTTCTACGAATTCTCAAACAAGACAGAGAATATGACGGGGGCCGAGGTATTTGCACATTTTGAGGGCGAGCAGTGATTACGTGATTGCTCCTGGTCAACAACCTCGAATAGATTTTCCACGATTTGGTTTACCCAAATATGCAGACAGGTTTCCGTCCAGACCAGATGATCGTTCGATTACTCTTGAGGTGAATGGCAAAGGGCGTTTTAAGATAGACGATGCTTTGGCAGATCTACCGCGAATAACACATAAAGCAGACTTTCACTGCGTGACTACATGGACATACCAAGGGGCTGAATGGGGCGGGGTAAAGTTCAAAGATTTTTTTGACATGCATGTGCGGCCATTGGATATTGATCAGCCACAACTCACTGGAGCTGTATTGTGTGCTCAAGACGGGTACCGAACATCATTGCTGTTAGAAGATCTTATGCAGGACGATGTTTTGCTGGCAGACACTCTCAATGCTGAGCCGCTGACAATTAAACATGGAGCGCCATTACGATTAGTGGCGCCTGCACATTATGGTTATAAGAATCTGAAACATCTTAAGAAAATCGAGTTTCACTCGGTACTGCCCACAATAAAACAAGGTGTCAGTGCTTTTCTTGATCATCCTCGGGCGCGCGTCAGTAAAGAGGAGAGAGGAAGATGGGTGCCGGGTTGGATTTTGCGATACTTCTACCGCCAGCTTATCCCTGGTACCGAGAAAGTTTTCCGGATCGCAATGGAGAAACGGCAGGGGAATGATCTCGAGGTATAATTTATACTGGGAAATGAAGTCTGCATTAGTAAGCTAGTCACAATAAAGCTGAAAATAGTTTGAGTTTTTTTTGAATCCCCATAATGAATACATAACCATAAGAGCTTGTAGTTTTGATTGAATTAATAATGCTTACTTGTTTATTCATGATTGCCTTGGTGGCTTCAATTTTTGTTATTAATTCGCATCGAAAACAGAGGCGCAATGAACTAAACTCATCAGAGTTTAATTTATCACATAAATATCGAGCGCAAGATTATGTGAAGAAAGTTCTTCAAAGAAATATAAATTCTCAGAAAAACTCATTTGCTAACGAATGTATTATTGAGTTTGCTGCGAAGGGGGAGCTGAGTTTGAACGAGGATGAGCACAAACTGTTATCACGAGAGATGTTGCATCCAGAGCAATTTATTAATCAGCATTTAGAGATATCCCAATATTATCTACAAGAACGACAAGATTTACTTAAGTACATCTTGAAAAATGCTGGTTCTGATAAGTAAGTATATTGGTGCATAGCAATCAATAGTCTCAAGAAAATAATTTCTGATGAAATAAAGTTGCTAACATTTCGTCGTTTTCAAATAGATACGTCTATTTTCGATTGGTATCTGGTTTTCGGTATTTTCTTTACCTGGTTGTGTGGTGTTGGTCGTTATTGGGATAATCCAAGAGCTGAGCTTTGGCAATATCTTGGGTTAGGCTCGATATTCTATATTTTTGTACTTGCTCTGATCCTTTGGTTACTTGTATGGCCTTTGAGGCCAAAGCATTGGAGTTACAAGAATGTTTTATTGTTTGTTTCGTTAACCTCTCCACCCGCAATTTTGTATGCAATACCCGTTGAACGCTTCTTGTCATTGAATGATGCGCAACAAGCCAATGTCTGGTTTCTCGGAATAGTCGCACTGTGGCGAGTGATTCTTTTGTTTTTGTACTTGAAAAGAGTGGCTGGATTGAGTGGTCTTTGTGTATTAGTAGCAACTCTATTACCGCTTGCATTGATAGTCACATCTCTTTCTATTTTAAATCTTGAACATGTTGTGTTTAAGGTAATGGCAGGTCTGGAAGACCATGAGAAATCCGCAAATGATAGTGCCTATATCATATTGCTGTTAATTACTTATGCATCTTTAATCGCATCGCCTGTATTACTGTGTCTCTACGCTAAATATGTTTATGTCAAACAAGTTACTCTAAAGAATGAGAACTAATTGAGTGGTATGAGCTGATCAATACTCTTTTTAAAGACAAAAGAACACTGTTGATGGACATGAATAGTACGTTTATGTTTGGTGAAGATCGTTTTGGGCCAGATCAGAATTATTACGAATATTACTATAAGGTTGGCGGTGCTCTACCTGAATCTCAATTTCACCACATTGTTGAGTCAGCTTATAACTACTTGTTAGCACGATATCCTGATGAGCAATACCGTGACAATTTTCCATCTCTTGAACAAGCGGTCTCATCAGTAGCGAATCAAACTTTAAGCGCCAATGAACTGGAAAAAGTCATCGATACATTCAGCTATCATGAGCATGGCCACATACCATCGGAATATGTCTCGACGCTTACAGCTTTGGGGAGGCAATATATTCTGGCGGCTGTAATAGACATATGGTCACCTAAACAGCGTTGGTTGCATACATTCAAATTACTCGGTATTGATAAAATATTCTCAGCGTACTCATTTTCATCTGATCATGGCTCTGTCAAGCCATCACCTCTTGGTTTTAATCAGGTGATTAAAGAATTGAATATATCCAAGGCGCATTGTCTGTTTGTAGGGGACTCTGTTCGAAGAGATCTTGGTGGTGCGATCGCTGCCGGGATTGATTGCGTCTTGGTTGGAGGTGAATCCGCTCCTGAAGCAGTCGCTACGTATCCGTCATTGTTGGATTTGGCTGCCGATCTGCTGTAAAACTGACGCTTCAATAATGCTGATATAAGGAGTATTCATGTCTGAGAGTAATAATTTCCAGGATGTATTTGATTCCCTGAAGCCATTGCTATCCAGGCACTCTAAAAAAATGACGGTCGTCAAAGATACGGAAGATACCTATTATTTAAATACGGAAAAAAATGGCAAAAATGGAAAGCCACAGTTTTTTGGTGCAGTGCAAATCAAAAAGAAATATGTCAGCTTTCATTTAATGCCAGTTTATATGGATCCTTCTTTATTGGATGACATTGGAGAGCCATTAACAAAACAAATGCAGGGAAAGTCCTGCTTCAACTTCAATGCGGTTGATAACAAACTCTTTTCCGAGCTGAAGAAGTTGGCCAAAGCAAGTTATGACTACTATGTCAAAGAAGGACATGTTTGATTGATGAGGCTAGACATCGATATCTGCTTTCTGTTTAAATCGAGGTGATTGATGCATTGTGTACATTGTAATTCCGATAACATACTGACTGATTTGGTCATGCTTGATAGTAGTAGCGGTCAAGACTTCTCACTGTATAAAGATAGAAAACCGGAGGCATTGATTTTTAAAGAGAGGGTGCGCTACCCACTCAAGGCTCATTTATGTGCAGATTGTAAGCATGTGATGTTTTTTGCCAAGAAAGAAGTTTACGAAGAGGAATAATGTGTTGATTCGCCAAATCGAAGCTGAGTGGATATAAATGTCAGTCAGCGATAATCCTCGGCAATCGGAGTGTCGAGTTGTTGTGAAAGGAACAAAGGATATTATTGAGCTGATAGGCAGAAGAGGGAAAAAGCCAAACACTATTATATTTTTACTGTACATCAATAATGTCAGGCATGATGTCATTACTTATACACTAAGTGATAAACCACTAGCGGGTATTCTGGATGGTAATCCGTTTACTCTTCAAGGCACCTTGTATGGTGATGCGGATGACGATATCGCGGTAATAGTTAAAGGCAGAGATAATGGTCACACCAGGCCCGAGTATTCTTTTTATGTGGGCGATCAAGAAGTTTATAATCACAAGGGACTCCCACGTCGATTTTAAGAATGAATGATCAAGCGTACATATACAGATAGAGCAACACGCCGCATTAATGTTCAAGGCACAAATGATGAGATTGAATTAGTTGGCAAGCTTAATAGGAGTGAAACGAGTGCATTGCTCGAGTTGTACATTAATAAAACATTGTACGATCAGATAGAATTCACGCCGCTCGCAGAGTATGTCAACGAATTGGGTTATTTGTATGGCTTGAAGCTGATATTAGCAGGCTATCTGCGTGAGGATGTAATGGTTAAGGTTGATTGTGAGCCGGGTATGTACGCGATTCCAGAATATTCTTTTTACGTTGAACATCAATTAGTGCATAAAGAGTTTGGTAATGAGGGTGGGCTTTAAGCTAAAAATATCTTAAATTTGAGAGTGCTTATGATCTATGAGTTGGCGGTGATGAAAATTGATGTGACAAAGGCTTCTGATTTTGAAGCAGCCTTTGCAAAAGCTGCACTTATCTTTCAGCGCGCTGAGGGTTGCCATTCGATGACCCTTGAAAAGACACTTGAAAAAAAAGGCGAGTACCAGTTACGTATACTATGGACAAGCCTCGACGCCCATATGGATACTTTCAGGAATTCTGAGGGCTATCAAGAGTGCAAAAAGCTGGTTGAAGAATACTTTAAGGAGCCGCCTTTGGTTGTGCATACCGAGCTTGTTGAGCAGTATTTTTGAATTATGCAAAGTCGCTATGTTGGACATTCCTTGCGTAGTTTGCGATGGTATTTTGATGGATAAAAACGAACAAAATGCATTGCAAGATATAGAGGAATATGGGTGTCATGTCTTGCATATCGTGGAAGAGGAAAATGAGCCGGGCTATACCTATTCGATTGGTATAGATAAGACATCCTCTCACCCTGACGTTATTGTAACGGGGCTCAAACATGAGATAGCGCATTGGATGATTGATCAATTTAACAATCGCATCCTGTCAGGAGAGCATTTCAAGCCTGACAAATATTATTCCGGATTTCTTGATGGTTTCGATGTCACTTTTAAAGAAGTCGATAAAAAGCATTACTATAAGTACTTTCGTTTGGGTCGTCGTTTGTACAAAGGTGACAACTTCAAGGCACTACAACTGATTTACCCAAGTACTACCGGTCTCTGGCCTTGGGACAAAAATCTGCCGCACGACTATATCTGGCATTTACCTAAACTTTATAATGAGTTTTGAGTCGGCTATGAACATAGATTATTTAAAACTTGCCGGTATCTTGAGTTTTATAGCGGCGGTTTTACACGTAGCGATTATTATCGGTGGCCCCGACTGGTATCGTTTCTTTGGTGCCGGAGAGCATATGGCATTGATGGCAGAAAAGGGTTTGTTACAGCCTGTTTTGATGACCGCGATGATAGCAGTCGTTCTTTCAATATGGGGTATTTATGCCTGGTCTGGTGCGGGGATGCTACCAAGGCTACCCTTGCTAAAGATTATTCTCCTCCTGATAACCTGTGTCTATTTATGTCGTGGCATTGCCGGTTTAATGGCGCCACTTTTCCCTGATAATCTCTATGTTGCTCAAAACACCACTGGTTTTTGGTTAATCAGTTCGGTGATTTGTCTGATATTTGCATTGGTTCATGTACTGGGAATGTTGCAAAAATGGCATGAGCTGTAGAAGAGAAGGATTGTTCTTTTATACGCTTGCATTGCAAGTGATCATAGTAAAGATTATTGGACTGATATGGGTGTTGCCACACGTAGAATTGTCGTTGAGGGAAGCAGACATACAATCATGTTGACAGGCAAGGTTGAGAAAGATCATAAAAATGCAGTATTTCGTTTATTTGTAAATGGTGTGCTGCATGACGAGACCAGTTTTAACATTCAAATGTTGGAATACAATAAGTATTTCAAAAACTATGCATGGATGCTCAATGCAAAACTGGATGACGACATTGGTGTGGGAGTGAAGTTCAAGTCGGGAATTTTCAGAAGGCCGTTGTATACCGTTTATGTTGGTGATCAAATTGTTCATCAAGAAAAAGGGACGTGGGGATTGATCTAGTTATGCCTTTCACTACAGTGCAGCCATTATTAATGATTGTAGATCTGCAAAAAGCGATTGATGACGAATCCTGGGGGATTAGAAATAACCCTGAGGCAGAAGAAAATATACTCAAGTTATTAAATACCTGGCGTGATTTGAAGTTGCCGATACTTCATATCAAGCATATGTCGACAGATTCATCATCTACATATTATCCAGGAACACCTGGAAATGACTTTAAAACAATAGCTGAGCCTTTAGCCAATGAAGTAGTGATGAAGAAAAGTACAAATAGTGCTTTCATAGGTACAGGCCTTGATAAAATGTTAAGCGAGCGAGGTATATCCGAGATTGTAATTACAGGAGTAATTACCAACAACTCGGTTGAGGCTACGGCAAGAATGGCCGGCAATCTAGGTTATGAAACTTTTGTGGTCTCAGATGCTACCTACACGTTTGGTCAAAAAGATTTTTCTGGTAAATATCATGACGCTGATGTTGTGCACAATATGTCGCTGGCGAACTTACATGGTGAGTATGCACAGGTACTCACTAGCAATGATGTTGATGAGCTTACAGGAGCTTTAGAGTGAAAGAATTCAAGTTATCCAAGGACCAGAGTGATCGGGTAGTCAGTAAGATAAAAGCCTACTTCAATCAGGAACTGGACACTGATATAGGTGCCTTTGAGGCAGAGTTCTTGATTGATTTCTTTGCCAGGGAACTTGGACCTCATCTTTACAATCGTGGTTTGTCTGACGCTCAAACTCTGTTCAATGCAAGGGCAGACGAGTTAAGTTACTTGATACAAGAACAGGAAATGCCTACTCTCTGAAGAGTAGGGTAACAACATAATCATTCTGGAGTGCACTATGAAAACCATGAAATGTTGTCAATTAGGCGGCGCGTGTGATGTGGAGTTCAAGGCAGAAACATTCAAGGAGATGGCTGAGCAGAGCAAGCAACATGCTGCAGAAATGTTCAAGGCACAAGATGAGGCTCATTTAAAAGTAATGGGTGAAATGAAAGAAATGATGCAAATACCAGGCGCGATGGAAGCGTGGTTTGAAAAGAAACGGCAAGAGTTTGAGGCTTTACCTGACTCATAAACTAAAGCTCTACATCTGGGGAACACTTCATGAATGATATATCTTTGCTGACTACATTTTTTGGCTGGTGCAGTGTGCTGAACATTATTTTCTTGATGTTTTGCACGGCCATGCTGACCCTGTTTAGAGGCTTCGTGATGCCTATTCACGCCAGGCTTTCCGGTGTGGCTGAAGAGAATCTTGAAGCAATATATTTTAATTTTCTGGCCAACTACAAGTTGCTAACAATGCTTCTCTCAATCGTGCCTTACGTGGCATTGAAATTGATGGGGTAAGGATAGGCGGAAACTCTTTAGCTTGACCTATCGCCTGTTAGTCACGCAAATATCAAGCTTGTCTGTATCCATGGAGCGAGTGAGCACCAGCCTGGAAAGTCGCTATCGATTAGCTCAATTCATGGTCTTAGTGATCGCTTGCACTGGCTGCACCTACTCCAAGTTCAGAACGTATGTACTGTTCTTCAAAGCCCGCTCGATCTTCTTTAGCGCGATCACTCTGATCAAACTTCGAAATTAAATAAAGGCAAAGTAGAGTGATGGGTAGGGTGGCGACAGTAGGGTAGCCATAAGGGAAGATGGGTGTTTCATTAGCGAGTACATTGACCCACACCAATGGCCCAAGCACAATTAATATGATTGAGCTGACCAGTCCTATTATACCGCTCCAGACCACACCGCGTGTCGTGAGATTTTTCCAGTACATTGAGGCAATCAAGATAGGGGCATTGACGCTGGCAGAAACTGCCAATGCAAACGTTGTAACAAATGCTACATTTTGATTTTCAAAAATAACACCAAGTAAGATGCCAATTACCCCGACGCCAACGACTGATGAACGCATGATGATCATTTCGGTGCGTTCTGAATGCTTATCTCCAGCAAAAGTACGATATAAATCATGAGCAATGGTTGCCGACGCTGACAGTGTAAGCCCAGCAACCACAGCGAGGATAGTAGCGAAAGTTACCGCAGCCATGAAACCGAGCAGAAAATCTCCGCCAACGAAGTGGGCGATATGAACGGCAACCATGTTTCCGCCGCCTTTCAGTTTGCCTGCCGCGTCATAGTACGCTTCAGGGTTGTCATTGAGTATTGCGATAGCACCAAAACCTATCACTACGACCATAAGATAAAATAAACTCATAATGCTGATCGCTACAAAAGAAGATTTACGTGCTGCCGCAGCATCTTTCACAGTAAACATACGCATTAATACGTGTGGTAAACCTATAAAGCCCAACAGCATGGTGAGGCCTAGTGAAACCACCCCGAGAGGGCTTTTGAATCCAATGCCAGGTTGTAGAGCGGCCAAGCCTTTGGGGTGGCTTTCAACGGCACTATTAAATATCTTGCCAAATTCAAAATCAAAATACTTCAAAACAAGGAAGCTGGTGATCCCGCCACCCAAGACAAGCAGGATGGCTTTGATGAATTGTACCCAGGTAGTGGCGAGCATGCCGCCAAGACTGACGTAGATGATCATTAAGGTGCTGACAATGATCAGGGCATATATATAGTCCAGGCCAAACAAGAGTTGTATCAGTTTGCCAGCGCCGACTAGCTGGCCAATTAGATAAAAGGTTAGTACTGCCAGAGACGCAGTGGCAATAACCAGTTTTACCGGGCGTTGTTTTAAACGGAACGACACTACGTCAACCAGAGTGTATCTGCCGAGATTACGCAATCGTTCGGCAATTAAAAATAGAATTACCGGCCAGCTTCCCATTACTCCAATAATCAGCAAGCTGCCATCCAGACCGATGAAGAACAAGGCACTGGTAATACCGAGAAATGAGGCGGCAGAAATAAAGTCACCGGCAATGGCCAAACCATTTTGCCAGTAACTGATGCCACCACCGCCGGTATACAATGCGCTGGTGGTTTTACTTCTTACGGCGGCCCAGACTGTAATTAATAGCGTCGTTACGACGAACACCAGAAACATGGTTATTGCTGTCGTATTTAGAGGTTGTTTTTCAACCGAGCCAGTCAGTGCATCTGCGGCGAAGAGGTTGTTGCTAAGCAGAAGTGCGGTGGTAAATAATAATATGTATTTCATTATTTGTTACCTTTGCGCAGGTTCGAGAGCAGGTCTCTAAGAGCAGGGTCATATCGTTTGTTGGTCCACCAGACGTAGTAGCCGGAGATTACGGCGGCAAAGACTATAAGAAATATTACCATCACAATGCCAATGTTTATTGGCCCGCTACCGATTGGTATGCTCATGAAGTCTCTGGCAAAACCCATGCACAAGACATAAATGCTGTAAGCCAGCACATTAACCCCGGTTAAGATGTATGAAATGCGTTTGCGTTTTGAGGCAAGCGATTTGTAGGCGTCAGAATTAACGACACCTGCCAGGTTGATATCACTCATGTTGTTATTGCTCTTATGTGGGGGTTGATTTGAGTATACGGCTTAACCGTTATTAGTGTCGACAAGCCATAGTGATTTACTCTGGATCTGCTGCTCTTTCTACCAATGTCAAGATATTATAGAGCGCGACCGGATCTTGATGTTGATTGGTGACCTCGACATCCCAAATGACGACGCCAGTGTAATAGTCATCATCGTCACGTTTATCTTTTTTGTTCTTTTGTTTGACCGTGAGTCGTACTTGTATAGTGTCACCGATACCAACGGGTTCAATAAAGCGCAAGTTGTCCAGGCCATAGTTTGCCAGTACCGGTCCCTTGGCGGGGTCAACAAACATTCCGGCAGCAGCTGAGATAACGAAATAGCCATGGGCTACGCGTTTGCCAAACAAGGAATCTTCCACAGCCGTTTCATCAAAGTGTGCATAGAAGTGATCACCCGACAAGCACCCAAAGTTCACGATGTCCGCTTCGGTTACGGTGCGTTTATGGGTTATCAGTGTCTCACCAATTTGCAGTTCTTCGAACGTTTTTCTAAAGGGATGAATGTCTGTTTTTATTTGACGCGAGCCCGGGTTGTAATCCTGTGTGATGGCGGTAAGCATGCTGGGCGACCCTTGTATTGCGGTTCGCTGCATGTAGTGCTTGATCGCCCGAGAACCACCCAGCTCTTCACCGCCGCCGGCACGTCCCGGGCCACCATGTACCAGTTGTGCCAGTGGTGAGCCATGTCCGGTTGATTCTTTTGCACACTCCCTGTTAAGTACAAGCATACGACCGTGCCAGGCGGCTACACCCAATACTAATTCAGTTGCTTCGGTTTCATCATTGGTAATGATTGAACCTGCCAGGCTGCCTTTACCCAGACTGGCAATTTTTATTGCCTCGTCATTGGTAGAGTAGGGTAGTAACGTTGACACTGGACCAAAGGCTTCCACACTGTGCACTTCATCAGAACTTAATGGCTGGTCACAGTACATTACTGTGGCGGGAAAGAAAGCGCCGTCATCGGCATTCGCATCCTGTATGTTCATTTTGTTGGTGCTGCCACCAAACAATATCTCACTACTGTTTTTTAACTTTTCAATTTGCTCAATGACGTCATTGCGTTGGTCCATACCTGCTAATGCGCCCATGCGAACCCCTTCGGATGTGGGGTTGCCGATCTGGATTTTTTTGAGTCTGTCTTTTAGTGCTTCACTAACAGCTTGAACCCGATTAGCGGGTACGATCGCACGTCGGATAGCAGTACATTTCTGACCGGCTTTACTGGTAATTTCATTGGCCAGCTCTTTAATGAAGAGTTTGAATTCTTCACTTCCTGGTTCAACGGATAAACCGAGTATGGAGCAATTCAATGAATCTGCTTCCATATTAAAGGGGATGCTATTGGCGATTATGTTGTCATGAGTTTTTAACATTTGACCGGTTTTGGCAGAGCCCGTGAACGTCACCACATCTTGTTCATCCAGTAAATCGAGTAAGTTACCGGTACGGCCACATAGAAGTTGAATCGCACCTTTGGGCAGGATTCCTGAATCTACAATCATACGCACCATGGCTTCAGTGAGATAGCATGTCACTGTTGCGGGTTTTACAATCACTGGCATCCCAGCCAGCAGGCTGGGTGCAATTTTTTCGAGCATGCCCCAGCAAGGAAAATTGTAGGCATTAATATGTACTGCTACACCAGGCTTGGGGGTCAGTATGTGGCGCCCGAGAAAGGTACCGTTGACAGATAGACGCTCTGCCTCACCTTCAACATGAAAACATTGATTAGGAAATTCTCGACGAGTGATGCTTGAGTAGCTGAATACTGTGCCAATGCCGCCTTCGATATCAACCCAACTGTCGGCTCTGGTAGCACCGGTGTAGGCAGATATTTTGTATAGTTCTTCTTTTTGGGCAATCAGGTATTTTGCGAGCGCCTTAAGTTGATTGGCTCGTTCATGAAAAGTGAGTTTACGCAGCGCAGGTCCACCATCTTCTCGTGCGTGTTTTATGACTTCAGCAAAGTCGATGCCTTCGGTACTGGCACTACCAATAAGACTTGAGTCGACAGCATTAAAAAGCTCAACTCCATCACCGCTTCCAGTTACCCACTGATCATTCACAAAACTCTGTATACTCATAAATATCCTATGTTGTGTCGAGAATGAAATTTCTAATATGATACAAGATTTGTGGTTTTATGTAAATTTGTGTATTGTTTTCGGCGGTTGAAAAAGCAGTCGTATGGAGTGAGTTAACATGAGTCATGCAGGGTTAGATGCGATCGAGACTGCGAGTCTTGATGAACTGCAATCAGTACAATTAAAACGCATGCAGGCGACTCTGCAACATGTGCAAAAAAATTCTCCGGTTTACCGAGAGAAGTTTAAAGAGCACGGTGTTGATGCGAGCGACTTAAACAGCCTCTCCGACCTGAGTAAATTCCCATTTACTGTCAAATCAGATTTACGGGATAACTATCCTTTCGGTATGTTTTGTGTGCCGGATGAAGAGGTGGTGCGAGTGCATGCGTCCAGCGGCACCACCGGTAAGCCTACAGTGGTTGGCTATACTCAGTCTGATATCGATGATTGGGCGCAGGTAGTAGCGCGTTCAATTTATGCTGCTGGCGGGCGAGCCAAAGATAAAGTGCATGTCTCCTATGGTTATGGATTATTTACGGGTGGTCTTGGCGCACACTATGGGGCTGAGCGTCTGGGTTGTACCGTCATACCGATGTCAGGCGGGCAGACTGAAAAACAGGTGCAACTGATTCAGGATTTTCAGCCTGACATCATTATGGTCACACCCTCATATATGTTGAACATCGCTGATGAAATAGATCGGCAGGGTATAGACCCACATCAATTAAAATTACGTTGCGGTATTTTTGGTGCTGAGCCCTGGACCGATGCGATGCGTCAGGAGCTTGAAGCTCGTCTGGGAATAGATGCAGTTGATATCTATGGCTTGTCTGAAGTTATGGGGCCGGGGGTTGCGCAGGAATGTGTGGAGAGTAAAGACGGCCCAACGATTTGGGAAGACTACTTTTACCCCGAAATTATCGACCCGGTTAGTGGTGAAGTATTGCCGGATGGGGAGGAAGGCGAGTTGGTATTCACTACTATCACCAAGCAGGCAATGCCGGTAATTCGCTACCGTACACGCGACCTGACTCGTTTGCTGCCTGGTACCAGCCGAAGTATGCGACGCATGGATAAAATCACAGGTCGTAGTGATGATATGTTAATCATCCGTGGGGTGAATGTTTTCCCGACGCAAATAGAAGAGCAGATTCTGGCAATCGATGTATTAGCTCCTCACTATCAAATTCAAGTTGATCGTGAGGGAAACATGGATAACGTTAGTGTCAGAGTGGAGCGTAGTGATCGCTCGGGAAGTGATGCAGATATCATTGCTGATCTACGTCATAAAATAAAAACGTTTATTGGTATATCTGTCAAAGTAGAAGTATCAGAACCAGGATCATTACCTCGATCTGAAGGTAAAGCAGTACGAGTCATTGATAACAGGAAATAACTATGAATAAAAATACGGGGCTAATCGTTGTACTGGCACTCCTGCTTCATGGGTGCGCAGCGAAAACGGAAAAAGTGACTGAATTGAAGGTTTCTACAATCCAGCAGCAGCTTGAGAAAATTAGTGTCAGTACCAGCTACAACGCATTTATTACTGTCAACAAAAATGCCAAAGCAGAATTCGATCAGGCGAATACTGGTGTCTTGAATGGCATGACTCTGGCGATTAAAGACAATATTGATGTGGCTGGTTTACCGAATACGGGCGGTACAGCTGTACTAAAAGACAATGTTCCGGGTCAAGATGCCACCGTAATCGCACGACTTAAATCCGCCGGTGCTGTGATTATAGGAAAAACGAATCTGCATGAACTCGCATTTGGTATTACCAGTAATAATGCAAATTACGGCCCGGTAAAAAATGCAATCAATCCGAACTACTTGCCCGGCGGTAGTAGTGGTGGTACTGGTGTCGCCGTCGCTCTTGGTCTGGCAGATGCGGGTGTCGGAACCGATACCGGTGGCTCCAGTCGTATACCTGCGGCGCTTAATGGAATTGTCGGTTTTCGCCCGAGTACAGGTCGTTACCCGAATGACGGCATGATCATGATTTCCAACACCCGTGACACAGCAGGACCGATGGGTAGATCTGTAGCCGATGTAGCATTGCTCGATGCAGTGATGAGTGGTACCGATAACACAATGGGAAAGTTTGATCTTGCAACAGTAAGAATAGGGGTGCCGGAGGAATATTTTTATTCTGACCTTGATCCTGATGTTGAGCGTGTGGCAACGGCGACTTTGAATAAGCTGGAGCAAGCCGGGGTTACTCTGGTAAGAGCAAATCTTGCCAATATAGCCAAACTAAATGAAATTGGTTTTCCTATTGTGTTTTATGAGACATCCAGAACCTTGCCTGAATATCTGGCAGCAAGCGCTGGAGATATCTCGATGAAGGTGTTGCAGGAGGGTGTTACCAGTCCAGATGTAAAAGGCGCAATCGATATGATCATGACTGACCCGATTACTGATGATCAGTATCGAGAAGTGATCAAGGTCGTGCGACCACAGCTACAACAGCTCTATGCAAAGTATTTTAGTGAAAATCGAGTTGATGCTGTTATTTATCCAACCACTCCTTTGCCGGCTCGCTTGCGTGAAAACAGTGATGAAACTATAGAGCTTAATGGTAAACAAGTGCCGACTTTCCCTACTTATATCCGCAATGTTGATCCTTCAAGTAATGCAGGCATTCCGTCGATAACGCTGCCCGCTGGTTTTTCAAGCCGCGGTTTACCAATAGGAATGGCTTTAGACGGTTTGATTAATGGTGATCGACGATTGTTAGACCTTGCCGCGAGTATTGAAGCCGTTCTTGCGCCTTGATTGATCGAATTTTTCGTATGAATCCGGCTTGAGTTTAGCTTCAATATGATACACAATTGTGTGGTTACTAGAAAATGTAGTAACACTTTAAGAAGTCACTATTTTTATAAAGAGGGGTTATTAATGAAATTCGCAAAAAGAATTCTTATTGCTGTATTTGCTTTCACATTCGTTTGGCCAGTCGCCGCTATTGCTGAGTTGGAAGAGGTGATTGTTACTTCGCAATTCCGTGAGCAAAATGTGCAGGACGTTCCTATTACCATTTCGACTCTGGGTGGAGAAGAAATGACAAAAGCTGATATTTTTGATGCGGGCACAATTGCAGCAAACGTACCAGGTATGAATTACACCGAGTTCGCGCCAGGTCAGGCTAATATTTCCATGCGTGGAATCAACTCTGCTGATGACGGTGCTGGATTGGATAATTCAGTTTCCGTATTCCTGGACGGTATCTATATTGGTCGTGGTGCCAGTATTAATTTTGATATGTTTGATCTTGAGCGAGTGGAGATTCTTAAAGGACCACAGGGTACATTGTTTGGTCGTAATGCTATCGGTGGTGCGATCAGTGTTGTCACAGCCAAGCCTACTGGAGAAACTGGTGGTAAAGTTGGTATCACGGTTGGTAACGAAGGTATTGCCCGTTTTCAAGGTTACATTAATGGCGCCTTGGGAGAGAATTTGGCTGGTAAGTTGGTGGTCAATCATCGTCAGCACGATGGCTATGTTGATAACGTTCTTCTCGGAACTGAATTGCAAGATGAAGACCAGACCTCACTGCGTGGCCAATTGGCCTGGAGTGGTGCAAATTCAGATTGGCTTCTGTCTGTTGACACTATGGAAGATGACCGCGCGGATATGGGTCGTACCCCGTTTGCTGATAACGCGCCACTCTCCGCCATTGGTGCGGCAAATGGTATTACCGGTCCAAGACAAAACGCGTCACCTTATGACGGGTATTCAAATCGTAAAGCATCAGGTATTAGCCTGACCGGTGATTTCCAATGTGATTCTGGGACACTGACTTCAATTACTGGTTATCGCACAGCAGAGACTGACTGGGAAATGCAGTCTGTCGGTGTTGGCCTTGGCGCGATCGGACTTCCATTTGACGAGGTAATCGATAAAATTCAGGAAGAGATTGATACCTTTTCACAAGAGTTTCGTTGGACCTCGCAGCTGGATGGCAACTTCAATTATACGGCCGGTGCCTATTTCTTCACTGAGGAAACCTGGCGACCTGAACAATTCCAGATTACGGCTGCTGGTACTTATAACGGTTTAACTCAAACAGCAGTTGGTAGTCAGGTTGTAATCGGTAACGAATATACGCGTACTGAAAATGAAACCACCAGTTGGGCGCTTTATGGTCAACTGGAATGGGTTATGAATGACCAATGGTCTGCAACCCTGGGCGCTCGATATACCAAGGATGACAAAGACTATACCGCAACAGCTGTAGATTGCGGTGGTACGGAAGCCTCACGAGCGGCGGCCGGCTTTGCCAACTTCCCAGAGTGTCAGGGCAGAGGTGGAAGTTTGAGTATCGTTTCCGAGACTTTCCAGGTTAGCCCTAGCGACAGCTGGGATGATTTCTCTCCCAAGGTTACACTCTCGTATCAACCAAATGACACAACCATGATTTTTGGTTCGGTCACTCGAGGATTTAAGAGTGGTGGTTTTGCCGGATCTCAGGGTCTTCAGGCGCTGGCTTCAAGACCAGTAGACCCAGAGACAGCTACAAATTTCGAAATTGGTTTCAAGAGCGATTTGGCTGACAATACCCTGCGTTTAAATGGCACCCTGTTTTATACCGATCTTGAAGATCTCCAAGTGGTTAGATTTGGACCGGTTCCTGGCTCTGCATTTGGTACTTTCCAGACGACTAACATTGGTACTGCAGACATCACTGGTGCAGAAATTGATTTCGCTTGGTACCCGACCGACAACTTCAGCTTGTCAGGTTACTATGCCCACCTCGATACAGAAGTGAATGACTTAATCATTCCTACTACGGCTGTTCCTACCGGATTTGATGCCTCAGGCCGAAGCCTGACGCGTGCACCGGAAGCGACCTATAATTTGGTAGCGGCCTATGAGTTAGGTGCGTTCGATTTCCGACTCGGTTTCAGCCACAGCGATGAAGTAACGACTGATTATATTGATCAGCGTACTATTGCCGAAGAGGTTGATTTACTGGATGCCAGAATTGGCTGGAGCAATGAGACGTGGGAGATCGCTTTGTGGGGTAAGAACCTTACCGACGAAGATTATATCTCACATACCTATGTCATCGGCCCTGGTGTAATCGGGGTCTGGGGCGCGCCAGCCACTTATGGTGTAACGGCAACTATGGAATTCTAAGATCGATTAGTTTGATTTCATAATGTAGAACAATGCCGACACTAGTCGGCATTGTTTTTTAAAAGACATAAAAGTAAAAGGGAGTTCTCATGAGACGATTGTTTTTAACCATACTCACAGCGATGCTGCTCAGTGGCTGTGAAACCTATACTGTTGATGACTCGGTAGTCACTATTGAGCGCGATCAATATGGTACGCCACATATTTTTGCTGAGAGTGGTTATGGCGTGTACTACGGTTACGGTTATGCAGTAGCACAAGATCGTCTTTTTCAGATGGAGATGCTCAAGCGCACGACCCAGGGAATGGTCGCTGAAGTTTTGGGTGCTGAGTATCTGGATCTTGACAAGCTTATTAGAACAGCTTATGACACTCGCACCATACAGCAACAGATTGATGAGCTAAGTGCTGAAGATAGAGATGTGCTGCAAGGCTATGCTGATGGTTTTAATCGCCATCTTGATGTGGTTGCCGAAAATCCGTCTGAATTACTACCGATTGAGTTTGTGCATTACGGCTTTACACCTTCACGCTGGACAGCTTTTGATGTGGCAATGATATTTGTGGGCTCAATCGCACATCGTTACTCTGACTTTAATTCGGAACTGGATAACCTCGGTTTATTACAATCGCTGGAGAGTCAGCATGGTAAAGAAAAGGGATGGCAAATATTTAGCGCCAGTAAGTGGTTGCTTGATGAAGATTCTCCCACCACAGTGCCGGTATCGGAACGCAAGTTTCCGGGAGAATTGAACTTCAATCGTCCTGAATTTCTGGATAAGCTTGCAAGCGTTTCACCAACTACGCGCATAGTACGCGATCAGTCTGGTGGCTTCTTGGGCACAACTGCAGACTCAAAGTTGGCGAGATTACAAAAATCTCAAATCGAATCATTTGGTCCGGAGTACAGTCCCGAGTTTTCGCCTGCGAGTAATTTTTGGGCGGTTGAGGCTGACCGGCTCAGTGACGCGGATGGTGTGATGGTTAACGGGCCGCAGTTTGACTGGGGCACTCCCTCCTATGTGTATGGGGTTGGTTTGCATGGCGGTGGTTTTAATGTTGTCGGCAACACCCTGTTGGGTATGCCGTGCCTGTTATTTGCTCACAATAACGATGTCGGTTGGGGTAGTACGGCGGGTTTGAGTGATCAGGTGGATGTGTATATCGAAACATTACATCCCGAAAATGATAATCAGTATTTACATGAGGGTGAGTACAAGAATTTTGACATGTGGTCGGAAACGATCAAAGTTAAAGATGCAGAGCCAGTAACGGTACAGGCTAGAAAGTCTGTACACGGCATGGTACACAACTTTGATACAGTCCAACGTAGTGCGAATACGCGTGCCAGAGCATGGGAAGGTGGTGAGCTAAGTAGTTTGTTTGCCTGGGTTAATCTTGCTAAAGACAATACCCTGGACAAAGTGCAGCAGCGTCTCTCTGGTGTAGTTAATAATATTAATTTTTACTACATGGATGATCAGGGTAACCTGGGTTACACCCATGGTGGTAGATATCCGCTACGCGTTGCCAACCATGATCCACGTATACCGGCGCCAGGTACTGGAGAGTATGACTGGACAGGATTCAGACCCTATAGCGAGAATCCGACCACACGTAATCCTGAGCAAGGCTACATTGCCAACTGGAACAATCGCCCCAGTGCAGACTGGATCAGTATAGATTTGTGGAGCTATACCTGGGCGCGTGGTGACAGAGCGACGTTACTGTTTAATGCACTTGAAGAAAAACCGGAATTTAAAGCAGATGAGATATGGGGTATTAACGAAAGCATTACGTTTGCTGATGTAACAGCGCCATTCTTGTTGCCGCATCTGGATGCGGCAACGAAAACGGCAACCCTTAGCGAAGCCGAGCAGCAAGCACTTAACTTATTACAAGGCTGGGATCACCAGTGGCTGGTAGACAGTAATGGCAATTATGGTGCAGAAGAATTGATCTTTGTCAGGTGGTTGTCAAAAGTGATCGAGAATACACTTAAAGATGATATTGGTAATGACTATTTTCCTTTTTATGCGGCAACCAATACTCCCGATAATCCTCTGGGCGCATCTATGGGTACACCTCCTGGTGCGAAAGTACTAATTGCCACGCTTGATGATATGGCGAGTGGCAAACAACCTCGTTATGATTTCTTTAATGGCGTTAATCACAATACGGCCTTGCGAGAGAGCTTTATACAGGTTGTAGCAGAATTAAGTGCGCAACAAGCCCCGCAAATGACGGGCTGGACGTTAAAAGCGGCACCGATGACCTGGAAGCCAAAGAATTTTCGCGGTGTGCCTCAGGCACTTGATAACGCGGCAGTGTCGGTCTCGAGTTATGCCAATCGTGGTAGTGAAAATAACTACTTTATTGCTCGAGATGGAAACCTGATTGGGTATGATGTGATTCCACCGGGTCAGAGTGGCTTCGTTAATCAGCAAGGTGTCAAAAGCCCCAACAACGATGATCAGCTCGACATGTTTTCTTCCTTTGAGCTCAAGCGAGTGCCCTTTACTAAAGAAGAAGTACAAGAGCTTTCTACGTCAACGGAAGTGTTGTCATTAGTCAAAGTTCGCTAGGATAGTATTAATATGCCAAATCAATTAACGCGACGATCTTTTTCTACAGCAGCGCTCCTCAGTGCCGGAGGATTGACTGCTGGCTGTAGTAGTTTACCAGTAACGGCTACAAGTGACCTTGCTGCCTTATACAGTCGCTCAGATGCTACTGATCTGGCAGCATTGGTTAGAAATCGGAGCGTTAGTGCGCTTGAGTTGCTGGATGAAGCTATTCGCAGAGCAGAGCTTGTGAATCCGGAGATTAATGCAGTTACGGCAAAACACTATGAGATGGCTCGCGAATATTTGAAAACCAACCCCGAGCTTGATGGTGCTTTTGCCGGTGTTCCGTTTTTGCTAAAGGATTTAGGCACCCGACTTGAAGGCACAGTTACCAGTGGTGGATCGAACCTGTTAAATGGCATTCAAGCGCCAGCGGATGATGTGTTGGTGAAAAGGTATAAGGACGCTGGTCTTGTTATCTTTGGCAAAACCAACACACCTGAATTTGGAATGGCGTTAACCACTGAATCATATTTACTTGGGCCTTGTCGAAACCCATGGAATCTTGAGCATAGTACGGGCGGTTCAAGTGGCGGTTCAGCAGCTGCAGTTGCTGCAGGGGTGGTGCCTGTTGCCCATGCTACTGACGGTGGCGGTTCGATACGTGTACCGGCTTCTGCCTGTGGTGTTTTCGGGTTCAAGCCAACCCGGGCATTAACACCACGCGGAGCCGGCCCGAGTATGATGTCAGTATCGCATGTGGTCTCACGTTCGGTGCGTGACAGCGCGGCTATGCTGGATGTTACAGCAGGCTATGAACCAGGCTTGCCCTTTGTTTCTCCAGAGCCTGTTGGTGGTTATCTCAATGCAGCACTCAGCAAACCTCGAGCGCTACGAGTGGCTTTGGTCATGAACGAACCGGATTTGCAGGTCCATCCAGATGTAGCGAGCGGGATTATGCGCACTGCCGAGGCGCTGGAATCTGCTGGTCACACTGTTGAGCTCGCCTCACCAGGTGTCGACTTTGAAAAAATGAATGCCGCGCAAAATACGCTTATGCTCTCGGAATTTTCACAAGGTATGCGCGAATTATCCAAACTACTTGGGCGACCACTGGATAGCAAAACTCTGGAAGAAGCATCACTAATGTTTGTGGCTGAAGGGAAAGATATTACGGCAACACAATATCTCGAGGCGTATTACCATGTGCAAGGGCTGACGCAAAAGATGGCGCAGTTTTTTGAGCAGTGGGATCTGATGCTGAGTCCTGTGACAGTAACTCCTGCGCCTAAACTAGGGGTCATTACAGAAAGACCAGGCGATGATACCTTGTCCTATACCACAAGATTTAGAACCTACTCAGCTTATACGCCATTACAAAATTTGACGGGTGTTCCAGCGGCTTCATTGCCGGTAGGGTTATCTTCCGAGGGGTTGCCTGTTGCTGCCATGTTAAGCAGCGGGTTGGGCAAAGATGCCTTATTGATGTCAGTCTCTGCTCAACTGGAGAGGGGTTTGCCCTTTATAACGCAACGCCCACCCGTGAATAGTTACTAGTGACAGAAGGACCTGAGTAATGTCCAACAGTAATTTATACGCGCACTTCCAAAGGCAATTTGAACAACATGCCGACAAACACGCACTGGTGACCACAGACGGTACTAGCTGGACCTATTCAGAATTAGAGGCAGCCTCAGCAAGAATGGCTAACCTTATGAAAGAAATCGGGTTGTCTGTTGGTGATCGTGTGTCAGTACAGGTACATAAATCACCACAAGTTCTTTGCCTCTATTTGGCCTGTTTGCGTAGTGGTCTGGTCTATCACCCTTTAAATATTGGCTATAAGCCATCCGAGCTTGAGTATTTTATTGGTAATGCATTACCATCGGCGATAGTCACCGATCCGGCCGGGTTAGCCAGCTTTGAAAGTTTGGCTAATGCTGAACTCACAGCGAATATCTTTACGCTGGATGAAGCAGGTGAGGGTAGTTTGATAACTGCTAGTACACAGTATTCAAGTGAACATCATGTGATTACAAGCAAAGCAGATGATTTGGCGGCGTTACTGTATTCGTCAGGTACGACAGGTCTACCAAAAGGAATTATGCTTAGTCATAGTAATTTGTTACGAAATACCGAGGCATTGGTTGATAGCTGGGCTTTTCGTGAAGACGATGTGTTGCTTCACGCTTTACCTGTTTTTCATGTGCATGGGTTATTTGTGGCTTTAGGTTGTGTCTTTCTTAGTGGCGCTTCAATGCGTTGGTTGGACAAGTATGACCCTCAAAAAGTTTGTGAAAATCTATCGGCGTGTTCAGTGTTAATGGGTGTACCAACGTATTACACCCGTTTACTGGATTGTCCCGCCTTTACTGCTGAGCTTGCCAGTAAACCCAGACTGTATATCTCCGGCTCGGCGCCATTGCTGGAAGAGACATTTATGCGATTCGAGCAACACTCGGGACACAGGATTCTGGAGCGTTATGGTATGACGGAAACCAATATGAATACCTCGAATCCTTTAGATGGTGAACGAAGAGCTGGTACCGTGGGTTTCCCTTTGCCCGGTGTTCAGGTTCGTATTGTTGATGAACAGGGTAATAATCTACCGGCAGGCAAAACGGGCGCGTTACAAGTAAAGGGCGACAATGTTTTTCAAGGCTATTGGAAAATGCCGGAAAAGACAGCAGAAGATTTTACTGCAGACGGGTTTTTTAATACCGGTGACGAAGGTGTGATTGATACAGATGGTTATGTGTCTATTGTTGGACGTGCCAAAGATATGATTATTACCGGCGGCCTGAATGTTTACCCAAAAGAGCTAGAGTTGATTATTGACAAGATGCAGGGAGTGCAGGAGTCGGCAGTTATTGGCGTTCCGCATAGTGATTTTGGCGAGGCAGTGATTGCAGTGGTGGTAATTGATTCATCGGGATCTTTTGATCAGCAGGTTGCTACAGCTATTTTAAAAGAGAGAGTGGCTGGTTTTAAAGTACCTAAACAGATCATTGAGGTGGAGGCACTGCCAAGAAATACCATGGGGAAGGTGCAAAAGAATATCCTGCGTGAGCAGTTTGAAGGTATATTAGCAGCCAGTTAATAAGGAGGTCAGCATGAGTAAGCAATTCAGGGGTGTTTTAACGATAGGTATTTTATTACTGGTCAGTGCTTGTGCGACGAAACAAGTCAAAGAAGAGCCAGTAGTCAGCAATTTTCTGAAAGAAAAAGTGCATGCTGTAGATGATCTAATGCTGATTGGTTCGCAGCCCAAGCCTATGGATATGGCTGCACTCAAGGAAGCAGGTATCAAACATGTGGTCAGTTTCAGAACACCTGAAGAAATGCAGGATTTGGACTTTGATCAGCAGGCACTGTTGAATGAACTGGGTATTCAATACAGTAGTATTCCTATGGGCGGAAACGATTATCCCTATACCCGCAAACAGCTAACAGCGCTGAGCGAAATTCTGAGTGGCGAAAGTGAAAAAATACTATTACATTGTGGCTCAGGCTATCGTGCATCAGCCGTAGCTGTGGCCTGGTTGATTGAGAATCAAGGCATGCCGGTTGATGAGGCATTGCAGCATGCTCAAGGTTGGTGGCCGAGCCCGCTGGAAAAAGTCATGGAGCGTGAATTCACGCTGGTGCCTAAATAACTCTCGAGTAAATTATTTTCGCTGAAAAACTTTTTTGCCTTCGAACCAGGTTTCCAGCGGCAAGGTGTCACTGACTTCTTCAATAGGTCGCTCAAACAGATTGTGTTCGAGGATGATAAAGTCGGCCGATTTTCCTGTCTCCAAGCTGCCGGTAATGTCTTCTTTGCGTAGTGCTTTTGCACCTTCATAGGTATAGATGCGCAGAGCTTCAGCGAGCGTGATTGCCTGTTCTTGCCATAAAGTGTCGTCACTGTTATTAGCTGGGCTTTTTCGTGTAACCAGTGCTTCAACACCGCCCCAGGGATTGGAGCTAATGCCGACTGCGGGCCAGTCTGAACCCGCCAACAGGTTTGCGTTGTTGTCTATTAAGTCACGTACCGGAAAATACTGAGAAGCACGTGGTTCTTTCACAGCTTTTTGAATCGCTTTAATAATAGAGGAAGGATGCCATAGTACGGGTGACAGGTCAGCTACGGCATCAAGCTCTCCAAATCGTGCCACATCTTCTTTGTCTATATAACCAGCATGAGCTATTTCATGGCGTAAACCACTATTACCATTCGCTTTCCTGGCAGCAGCGATAGCATCGAGCGCATCCCTGACTGAACGGTCTCCGGCGGCGTGCATCTTGATGGTGAAGCCTCGTTTATCGAGTTCTATGACGTCTGTAATTAACGCTTCTTTATCAATCAGTAGCCTACCGCCGTCATAGTCATGTGAGTGCTTGTCGTCGTTTATGTAGGGGGCAAGCATGGCAGCAGTACGTGCCGGGGTTGGTACCCCGTCTAAAAATAGTTTCACATGACGTGTGTCCAAATGTGGGCTTGCGTACTTGTCGCGCGCTTTTTCCAATGCATTGTAATCCAGTTGGGTGTCTCTTTGTCCATCCGGTGTTCGCATACTCGAGGCGATATTCAGTGTAAGTCCATCACTTAGATCTACTGCTTGTAACGCTGCTAATTCATAGCCATGGGTGGAAGCAGTTTTTGCCCCGGTAAGGCCGTAGCTGTTTGCTTGTTGAATGAATGCTTTGACTGCAGATATAGCTT
>CALIRD010000119.1 GCA_938042355.1 uncultured Thiotrichales bacterium | reverse complement strand
GCGATGCGGTGGCTTGTTTGCGGATTTTTGCGCCCTTGATAGTGACAAAGGAGGGGCAGAACCCGTTGACACAGGAAAAATCCTTGTTGCAGCTGGATTGGTCGATCTCGCGTTTGCGGCCCAGTTCGGTTTCTTTGGGCGTGATAGAGATACAGTTGGATTGCACGCCACAATCACCACAGCCCTCACAGACCTCAGAATTGATAAACACCCGTTTGTCGGGGTCTGGGAAGGTGCCCTTTTTGCGCCGGCGGCGTTTTTCGGCGGCACAGGTCTGAATATAAATAATGGCTGAAACACCATCGATCTCTTCGAACTCACGCTGCACCTGCATCAGTTTGGCGCGTTCGTGCATTGCAATGCCGTGCGGGAACTGCGTGGCGTCGACGTCTTCTTTGTCGTCATAGACCACCGCCATGGTTTTGACCCCCATGGCTGTCAGCTCATGTGCAATTTGCGCCGCAGTCAGCCCACCTTCGGCTTGTTGACCACCGGTCATCGCGACGGCATCGTTATATAGAATCTTATAGGTAATATTGACATCCGAAGCCGCCGCCTGACGAATCGCCAATAAACCGGAATGAAAATACGTACCGTCACCCAGATTTTGAAAGACATGATCGGTTTCAGTAAAGGCAGCCTGACCGACCCACGACACACCTTCTCCACCCATTTGGGTAAAGGTCTCTGCTTTGCGATCACCCTCTTGCCAGGTCCCCATATAGTGACAACCAATTCCTCCCAAAGCACGACTGCCTTCAGGAACGCGGGTTGAAGTACTGTGCGGACAGCCCGAACAATAGTGAGGTTTACGCTCGAGGCTGCGTTTAGCCTGAGCTAAAGAGGCTTCTTTCTGATCGTAAAATGCCAGTCGCTCTTCAATTTTTTCATCCTGATAATAACGACGCATGCGTGAGGCTATGGCACGCGCAATCATTGCTGGTGTTAATTCAGCCAGATTAGGCAACAGGTCCAGACCTTGCTCGTTAAACTCACCAATCACTCGCGGTCGTCGATCAACCGGCCAGTTATACAGTTGTCCTGTCAATTGATCTTCCAGTATGGAACGCTTTTCTTCTACCACCAGTATTTCTTCGAGACCCTTGGCGAATTCATGCGTACTGACTGGTTCCAGTGGCCAGCTCATGCCAACTTTCAATACCCGCAAGCCGATCTCGCCCGCTTTGCGCTCATCAATACCCAAATCTTCCAGCGCCTGTAAGACGTCCAGATAGGATTTACCGGTAGTCATGATTCCCAACCGGGCTTTCGGGCTGTCAATCACCACACGGTTGAGGTGATTGACTCTGGCAAATTCTCGCGCCGCATAAATTTTATATTTATTAAGACGCTCTTCCTGGTCCAGCGGGTTATCAGGCCAACGTATATGCACACCATCATGGGGCATTTCAAAATCTTCAGGTAAGACAATACTGACCCGGGCCGGGTCTATTTCAGCTGAGATAGCAGAGTCCATGTTTTCAGTGATCGCTTTAAGCGCTACCCAGGAACCACAGTAACGAGATAACTCCCAACCAAAAATCCCGAGATCGAGCACCTCCTGTACATTCGCCGGCGATAGAACCGGCATGGAAGCACCAATGAAATTATGTTCAGACTGGTTAGGCAAGGTTGACGACTTGCAGGCATGATCATCACCGGCGATCGCAAGTACGCCACCATACTGAGAAGTGCCTGCCGCATTGGCGTGTTTTATCGCATCCATACTACGATCAACGCCCGGTCCTTTGCCATACCACATGCCAAACACACCGTCGTATTTAGCACCTGGAAACAGGTTGACCTGCTGGCTACCCCAAACGGCAGTCGCGGCCAGCTCTTCGTTAATGCCTTCCTGAAATTTTATCTGGTGTGCATCCAGATATTTTTTAGCACGCCACATGGCCTGATCAACACCCGCCAGAGGCGAACCACGATATCCCGAAATAAATCCAGCCGTATTCAAACCTCGATCGAGGTCTCTTTGATGCTGGAGTATGGGGAGACGCACCAATGCTTCTATGCCAGTCATATACGCCCGGGTTGTGTCGAGCGCATACTTGTCATCTAGTGAGACTTTTACTGGCATATTCGAGTGCTCCGAAGGCAATAGTGGAAATATTTCCTGAATAAAAGTCTACCGCCCTCCAGTTAGCAGATTTATGTTTTTATCACTGTTAAGTGATTGTTCTTTGAATTATTATTTCCAAAATCTAATAATTATCGACTAATATTTTCATTTTATTTAGTATTTATAGGTAATATAGACCTATTTCACACTATTACAGACTATGAATAACGAGCTAAACACACAAGACATCAAAATCCTGAATCTTATCCAACAGGACTCCAGTCTGACCACACAAGAAATAGCCGATAAAATCAACATGTCGCAATCGCCCTGCTGGAGACGTATAAACCGGCTGCAGGAAAAAGGCCTGATTAATCGCCAGGTAGCCATTCTGGATCGAGACAAACTTGGCATGGATGTGATTGTTTTTGCTACGGTCAATCTTAACTCACAGGGTAGAAAAAACCTGGAACAGTTTGAAGATCAGGTCAAACTGTTTCCGGAAGTGACCGAATGCTACACCATGGCAGGCGCCTGGGATTACATGTTGAAAATTGTGGCTCGTGATATCCGGCACTTCGAAAAATTTGTTCGCAACCACTTGATGCTGTTGGCAAACATAGGCGAAGTACATTCACACATTGCAGTTACAGAAATCAAAAACACCACAGAATTACCATTGAACACACAACTCAGGTAACTGTTAAAATTACTGTGCAATGAAAACTAAACGTCACCAACGCTATTTACCCGTCTTCCTACTGGTTGCTTGTACGTGCTTGAATAGCTGTGACAACGACAAACTACAAAAACTCTCCTATACCGACACTATCCTCGCCTTTGGCGACAGTCTGACTATTGGCGTCGGTGTTTCACAGTCTGAAAGTTATCCCTCCATGCTGGCTATGCTCAGTGACCGAACCGTAGTGAATGCCGGGATTTCCGGAGAAACAACCACAGAAGGATTGGCGCGTTTTAAACAAACCTTGCGCTCGGCCGAACCAGCCCTGGTGTTATTACTTGAAGGTGGTAACGATATTATCCGCAACCTGCCCACCACTGAAACCAAAGACAATCTGGGTCAGATGATTACCATGACAAAGGCTTATGGTGCCGAGGTAATACTCATTGGTGTCCCTGAAAAAAACCTCTTCACTAATGCCCACCCTATGTATGAAGAGCTGGCAGAACAACATGATGTCATTTTAATCAACGACATCATCAGTAGTTTGATTAAAAAACCGAAATTTAAATCGGACTCGGTTCATTTCAACGCAGCTGGCTATCGAGAACTGGCAGAAGAGATTTATGAGGTACTAAAAGATAATGGTGCTTTATAAAATAACTATTAGCGTAGCCACTGGCGGAATAAATAAATGCTGACATTTATAATTATGATTGCCATCGCGATTGGTATCATTATTGGAGCACTTGTTCCTTTTTGGCTATATAGTAAAAAAACAAATAAAAAATAATAGATGTAATAGTAACCCGGCGTTTTTCACACGCACTTAGTACTCAAAGATTCAATTTAACAATAGAGTGAAATCTGATCCAGTTACGATTCCTCCAGTATCTGACTATGTTAAGCTGCAGGCGTTAAAAACAGTTACTTTATGGAAGAAGATGAGCAAACTACTCGGGATAATTACGACCGCACTGGCGTTTTCGCTGGTCGTCGCTGTATGTTATCTGTGGGGTTTCTGGGGAACCTTTGATATAGATATTATGTATTATCTCGATTTAAGCGAGTTAATCGTAATCTCAGCTGTGCCTTTACTGGGTATCTGTGTAATGCTTGTACTATGCGTTTCAATATCCTCGATTTTGAATATCGATGGCACGGCCGGCGCCAATGCCTCGGTACTTGGAAGCTTTCTCAAACCAGAGCTGATCTATAGTCTCAGTCTTCTCGCCATTATCATTATCGTGATTATTGGCGGTCCAGCACAGTGGTTGTTGCTCGCCATTCCATTTGCACTTTTCCTGACGACTTTCATCGTAGCTAACGGCAGTACCTTTAACAGAGTTCTGGAAAACCGGGAATTATTTTTCGTTGTACTAATCGCGACCATGCTGCCGTCTCTGGCTTTTGGTTATGGCAAAACACAAGGGTTACAGATTGAGACAGGCTCCAGATTTCAACAGGCTGCCTTCAGTAACAAACCTGAACTAGGGAACAGAGTAGATCTTCGCTATCTAGGCAAAGCAGGCGAAAATATTTTTCTGTTAGATGGTATGAGCAGAGAACTGATCATTACCGCTCAACAGGATAATCAATTGCTGGTATTGAACAAAGCAAGTCTACAACAAGAAACTATACCTTCCGAGTAATTGTCCTGCTGGAACAACCAAACACTCAACTTAGCATTCGAGTGAATATCCTATTATAATAACCGTATTCTCGGGGCGGGGTGAAATTCCCCACCGGCGGTAATCGTTCAAACGTAGGCCGCGAGCGCTTCTTGATAGAAGGTCAGCAGATCTGGTGTGATTCCAGAGCCGACGGTTAGAGTCCGGATAAAAAGAGAATACAATCAACGTCAATTATGCGGCGTCTGGTTGTGTTGCCTCATACATAACAGCTGAGGCAACAATGATTAGTAAACTCTGTCTATCCAAGAATAAAAAAATCGCTTTCATTCAGGCTAACTGGCATCAGGAGATTGTCAGCCAAAGTCGAATCGCATTTATCAAGCATTTGACGGCCAATACAGATATAGAATCTGAAGAAATAGATATTTTTGATGTTCCCGGTAGCCTGGAAATACCCCTCTTGTGTCAACGTTTGGCACAAAGTAATAAATATGAAGTCATCATTGCGGCCGGGCTGATTGTAGACGGTGGCATCTATCGACATGAATTTGTCGCCGCCACTGTGCTCGATGCCATGATGCAGGTTCAGCTGACTACTGATGTCCCAATTCTGTCCATCGTTTTGACGCCAAAAGAATTTGATGAAAGCGAAGAACGCATCGAATATTTTTATAACCATTTCAGCACAAAAGGTAGAGAAGCCGCCAATGCCTGCATGCAAGTGATAGAAAATTCCAGATTATTTGCATGAGGATTTTAATTGCAACACAAACGCTATGCATGAATGCATAAATAGAGAGAAATAGTGATGAGTGTCATGACGTATGATATTGATCACAATCCATCGGAATTCAAGTTATGATCTATCCAATGTTTGCCATGGTGTTACTAACCTTTGTGGTTGGTGGTATCACTTTTATGGCGCGTGTAAACAGTGTCAAAACCGGCACTGTCAATGTCAGATACTACAAAATCATGCAGTCTGGCGATGTACCTGAGTCATTGATTCAAAAATCAAATAATTTCACCAATCTTTTTCAGGTGCCGACGTTATTTTATGCCGCCGGTTGCTTGATTATTTCTTTAGGAATGATAAATCAGCTAACCGTAATATTGAGTTGGCTTTTTGTGTTGAGCAGAGTAGTTCATAGCTATATCCATATTACCTACAATCATATCCTGCATCGCATCGTCGCTTTTATGTGTGGCAACCTTTGTATCTTTATATTGTGGGCTTATATTATGGTTGCAGCTCCGAGCCTCGAAATTAGCCGCTTCGCAACACTGTAGCCAGTTCACATAATTAGTGAGATCAGTCGTTTGTCGGCATAAATCTACCCTTGAATTAATCCAAACCGACACCATTTATCATAAAGAAACAATCTATTTGAGCAGTTGGCGTAAGATTATATGATGAATGAAAATACAACGATTGATCCAATTCGTGTTATTGGAGAATTCAGAGCGGTCAGTGGAGCAGAGACTCAGGTCATGCAGGCATTGACTCAGTTACAGCGACCAAGTCTGTTACAACAAGGTTGCCTGAATTTTCAAATTCAACAAGATGATAATGACCCACAAAATTTCTTTGTGGTATCACAATGGGATAGCGAAGACAGTCTGCAAGACCATTTCGAGTCTGAAGATGTCCTTGGTTTTTCACATAAAGTGAACGAAATAGTAGAAAGTGCTGTTGTTAATACGCTTGACCGATTAAATTAATCATCTCACAATAAAAACACAGCATAGACTGTGGATTCTCAGGAGATAAGATGCCGTTTTTTACGTTTATATATTACTGCTTCGTGATATGGGTAATGTTTTCCATATTAACCTTCCCACGAATGCAGATTGAAAAGAAACTAATCCTGTGTTTTTTCACCTATGCTTTTCCCGGGCTTGGGCCACTGATCGGCTATACATTCCTCAAGCGTCACCGCGATCGCGAAATACGGCGTATCTTACGTGAGCGTGAAGCGTATCGTCGACGCAGTCGCTATGCCGAGCCTCCTAGCCGTGTACCCGTGCGTGGAGAAGAGCCGGTACGCAAACGGCGTCGCCCGGACCCCGTGGCCAAAAGACCCGTTCGCGATCCGGACAATCTGAATGTGCGCAAAGATACTGAAGCACTGGATGGGTTACTTGAAGATGGTGTTCAAGATGAAGCCACACAATATGAGTTTCGTGAACTTAAAGAAAAACATGATGTACTGCGAGAGCTCGAGCATGAGTCTGTTGAAATTTCCGGCTCACGCAAGATACTAGGTACGATTGCACTGATCGTAGTGGTGGCACTGCAAGTTGGTGTGCTCTGGTGGGCGGCCAGTAAATATTTCACTTAAGTAAAAATATGATTAAAAAAAAGGGCGCTATCAGCGCCCTTTTTTATAGCATGTCTAATGCTACTTTTTTAGCTCACTAATTTCCTGCTGTAGATCTTTAATTTGCTCATGCTGCTCCAATGTATACAAAGTCAGCTCTTCCACTTTTTGTAACAAGGTCGTCGCAAAATTATTCAGATCCAATCCTTCAGTTTTCATCTCTTGTGCTGAAGGCACATCCGGCAGATGCTTGTTAGCATTGATGAAGTCACTAACCTGATCGAGCTTGGGCAACTGATAATCAGATTCAAACACAAAGTCCGCCGTTTTAATCGCTTTACCCATTATCTTGATTGCGCCTTTGTTGCCATCGAGCTTGATAGTTGACTTGTTTTTATTGTTCTTGATGAACACTTCGCCATCTGACGCTCCACCACCTAACGTCAGCGTTGCGCTTTTACCATTTACTTGGAAAGTTTTCGCTCCAGCACCATTATAGGCACGAATTTGACCATCATGTGCTTCAAGCTCAACTCGGGTTTTGCCATTTGAGGTCATCAACCAGATATCACCGTCATGACCATTGCCACCCATGCCCATGTTGCCGTTACCGCCATCCACGTGAATGGTTTGCTTGCCCCTGGTATTGAGTAAGGTGAGATCGCCTTGCGAACCAGCGCCACCCATAGTCAGGTTACCGTTGCCACCATCGATATGAACAGTTTGCTTTCCTTTGGTATTGAGTAGCGTGACATCACCTTCTGACTTATTACCACCAAGGGTAATATTGCCATTACCGCCATCAATGTGAACGGTTTGCTTCCCTTTAATGTTCTGCAGTGTGACATCTCCTTCAGAACCTGAGCCACCCATAGTCAGGTTACCGTTACCTCCGTCAATGTGTACAGTTTGTCTTCCGATCGGGTTTAACAGGGCAACGTCGCCTTGTGAACCGGCACCACCCATAGTAATATTTCCACCACCACCGTCAATGTGAACCGTTTGCATTCCTTTAGTATTGAGGAGTGTGACATCGCCTTCAGACTTGTTACCGCCGAGGGTGACATTACCACGCCCTCCATCCAGGTGTACGGTCTGCATGCCACGATAATTGCGCATACCGATATCGCCACCGGAACCATTACCACCTAGCGTAATATTGCCATTACCTCCATCAATATGAACCGTTTGCTTGTTCTTGGCATTACGCATACCAATATCACCTTGTGAACCACCACCACCGAGCGTGATATTACCGTCGCCTCCATCGATATGGATGGTTTGTTTACCTTCAGCATTTTTCATACCGATATCTGCTTCATGACCATTTCCACCCATATTTATATTGGCATCGCCACCGTCAACATGAATGGTATTTTTCCCTGAAAGATCTCGCATGGTGATATCACCACCATGATTGTTTCCACCTAATGCCAGGTTGCCTGTTTGCCCATTGAGGATGACAGAATTTTTTCCATCCTTGTCGTGTAGCATGATTTTTTTAAACTTGTTAGTCATCGGTTGAATCTCCATTAGTTATGCTGGGTATATATGTGCACTTAAAGTAATCACTTTACGAGCACGCGTCTATAAAAATATTATTAAGTATTGTTATTTTGTTTAGGTTTGTGGATATAACTGAATTATCAACGAGTAAAGCAAACATAAAATTAACACCGACGCTATAACTTTCAGCGCTAGTTCGTTTGCTGTTCGAGTTGTTTGCGTTGTTTTTCTGCCGACTCCTGAATACTCTGCTCAAGCTCTTTAGCTTTATCCAGAGCATCTATCTGACTGTCCAGAACCCCCTCTTCTTCAGCACTGCACGCCACTATGAATAACAACAACATTATCAGCAGTACATTTTTTATGTTCATACATAATCCTCCTTAAAACTCAGTACTTAATTACAGGGTATAGGCAGTAAAAAGCGAAGCAATCACCAAGAGTATAGCTCCGAATAAAATATATGAGAAACTGTAAATTGACACACGAAACAAAGCTGCAGCACGAGACTGCGGCAAGGTATGACGCAACATTTTATAGAAATAGTACACAACCAACAGACAGGCATACGTTTTCAACCAACTCGCCAAGGTAAAATATTCTACCTGACTCGCCAGCTTTCCGAGTGCCAGCACCAATAAAAAAAAGCAAAACACAAAGGCGTGAAAATGAACCAGCATCAGTAAGTGCTCCACAAAATAACGCCTGGAAAACAGATGCAGCACCCAACTCACAAATGCCATCAGCGGCAACAATATAAGCATTAATAAAGGGGCTTTGTTGAATAGTTCCTCGACAAAGCGGATTTTTCCTTCACGGGTATTGATCTTTTCCAGAAAACTTACCCTTTTACGCTGCAAGACTTCTGCATCCAGGAAATCGGAAACCTCCAATTCCACATCATCCGGATTTACATCTATAGACTCATCCTCAAGCGCAGTCGTTGAGACCTCAAAGACACCATTGTCGATGCTAACGTTATCAACTGAAACGATATAACCACTCACCAGAAAAAACAGTATCGAAAGAACCAAATACAATCTAAGCGGAGGCGTATAATGTGCCCGTTTACCCGATAGATACTCAGCAGTAAGAAATCCCGGTTTTGATAATAATGGAATAAGGGTTCTCCAAACCCGCGAATCCCAATTAAACAAGCCTCCTAACAAATCCTTGAACAATTGCCACAAAGAAACGATCTGGGTTTCATGGCGCTGTCCACAATTTGCACAGTACTGGTAATTGGCCTGCAAGCCGCAATTATCGCAGGTACGCTCCGCTTTGGAGAATGCAGGAGATAGAACCTTTCCAGTTATATTCAATCCATCAAACTGATCTATTAAAATCTCTTTTGCATCATCCGCATGCTCTGAAAAATAATTATCTAGTTCCGCTTGGCTGTTAAGAGTGTATTGGGTTATCCACTCCGTTCGACCCGGTTGCTGTTCACCAGCATAAACATCAGCACTTATAAAGCCCGTCAGCCCAAGTTTTTCTTCAATATGTTCTTGTAATACCGACTCAAATTTCGCTGAAGAATTTTCATCAATAATATAATGAACTTCATAGATCAGATTGGTTGACATCGTCTTAACTAAGCCATCTCTAAATCACGTAAAATTTCTCGTGCAGCATTTTTTCCAGGCAACCCTGTTACCCCGCCACCCGGATGCGTGCCCGCTCCACACATATATAAGCCGTTGAGTGGACCACGATAATCACCATGACCCACCGCTGGTCTCGCCATCCACATCTGATCGGGTGACATATTGCCATGCATGATGTCCCCGCCTATCAAACCGAATTTATTCTCGAGATCGTGTGGCGATAATATCTGCTGACCCAGGATTGAGTCTCTAAAGTTTGGCGCATGTTTGTTTACCGTATCAATAATGGTTTCTGCTGCTGCCAGACGATGATCTTGCCAGTCACGGTTATTATCAAGTTCTGGTGCAAACTGCTGGCAAAACAAAGACGCTACATGTTTCCCCTCTGGCGCTAATGAATCGTCAACGGTAGACGGTATTAACATTTCAACAATCGGATTTTCTGACCAGCCATTATTTTTTGCGTCAATAAAAGCTTGATGCATGTAAGCCAGAGTTGGTGCAATAACGATGCCGGACTGATGATGTTCGGCTAGCTCCTTACCAGGCAAACAGGTGAAATCTGGCAACTCATCCAGCGCGACATTCATCCTGAAAGTACCCGAACCGCAACGGTAGTTATCGATCTTTTGTTTAAAACGCGATGGCAGCTGATTTTCATCCAGCAACTGTTGATATAACAATTTCGGATTAACATTTGCTGCCACTAGATTAGCTTTGACTGTCTCACCGTTCGCCAACACTAAACCACTAACACGGCTCTGCTCAGTCAGCACTTTTTGAATCCCTGCATCGGTACGAATCGTGACACCTACCTCAAGACAGGCTTCTCGCATCGCTGACGTAATTGCCCCCATACCACCTACAGCATGACCCCAGGCACCCTTATCGCCATCAATTTCTCCAAAGACATGATGCAAGAGAACATAAGCCGAGGCTTTACTTTTCGGGCTGGCATAGTTTCCTACCACGGCATCAAACCCGAACGCCGCTTTGATCGGGTCTGATTCAAACCATCGATCCAGATAACGTTGAGCACTACCCAGAAATAAAGCCCTGAAGTCATTCATCAATTCAAGTGAACCACCAATCACCGGCCACACTTGCTGGAGAATGGCTTTTCCTGCCTGCAATGGCTGTTTGGGATTAGGTGGTGTGGTTATCGTAAGTTGACGTAGAACATCCGCAACATTTTCGAGACGTCGGTAATATTCTGGTAACCGTTCAGCGTCTTTTCGTGAAAACTGACTAACCGCTTGCTGGGTGCGCTCCAGACCACCACCCAGCTTGAGATAACCACCATCTTCGGTAGGTAAAAAGTTGGAAATAGGTCGCTTGATTATCTCAAGGCCTCGTTCATACAAACCCAAATCCTTGATAACCGAGGGATGCAATAGACTTACCGTATAACTCGCGACCGAATTTCTAAATCCCGGATGAAATTCTTCAGTGACTGCCGCTCCACCTACGATTTTTCGACGCTCATAAATAGTGACATTTACACCCGCGCTGGCCAGATACCAGGCACACACCAGGCCGTTATGACCCCCACCAATGATGGCAATATCGTTTTGTTTTACTTTTTCTGATGAATTAATGATCGTCGCATCCTGTTTAGATAAACACTTATCGCACCACACCTTTCAAAAAGCAAGTACTTGAAATATGCTTTTTCTTGAGCCAGTACGAACCAATTATTGACTGGTTATTTTAGTGTTTACAAAAGAGTATTTATAATCACTAGACTTGATTTTTTCGAACCCAAATGTAAACAGGAATACCGGCGATAAGTAACACCAGTCCCCACATCACAGCTTCGCCTCCAGCACCAACAATAGTCCAGATAGCAAATAGCAACGCCAACACGGCTATTACCAGAACGACAGATCGGGCTTGTAACTCCCCGTTAAGTTGTAACTTGAGTGCCGCCAGCGAACACATCAAAAACATGAATAAGGAAGCGGTGGTCGATAATAAAACCACAAACTCAAACAACTCAGTCATACTGCGTGAGTAATTCATCAAGACCACTACAGTGAGTAATAGACTGGCAACCAAATGCGCCCGCACCGGAGTACCCCTTGAAGATATCACACCCAACCATGCGGGAAAGACACCATTACGCGCCATCGCACTGGGTAACTCACCTTGCAACATAATCCAGCCATTCAAAGCGCCAAAACCACTGATTGCCGCGAACAAGACCAACATACTTGAAGCACCGCTACCAGCATAGGTTTGCATAAAATCTGCAAACGGTGCGTTAGAATTCGCAACTTGCTCGCCAGGCAACATTAAAATGATGGCACTACAAGCCAGTAAATAAATAATACCTGTGAACAACATACCAAACATGGTTGCTCTTGGAATTGTTATCGATGGGTTTTTAACCTTGTCGGCGGGTACAGTCGCTGATTCCAAACCTAGCAACCCCCACAATGTTAATGTTGCGGCTGCAGTAATTGCCGCAACATTAACATTCGCAAATTTGATGGCAGGAATTTCAGCACGCACATCAGGTTGTGTACCAAAAGCCACAAAAGCGATAACGATGACCGCGAGCAATGGCAGCAATTTCAACAAGGTAGTAACCAGTTGCACCCCACCTGCAAGATAAGCACCGCGACAATTTACTGCAGTCAGTGACCAGATCAGCATCAGAGTTACTATTGGAGCTAAACCACCGACACTCACTAATTGTGGAAAAAACACGCTTAAGTAACTGACGGTACCGGTGGCAATAGCCGCATTACCCACCCACATTGAAATCCAGTAACTCCACGCGACCATAAATCCGGGCGCCTTACCAAAGGCTTTCTCGGTATACAGATAGGGACCACCAGCATTGGGGTAACGTCGAGACAAACAGGAAAAGATGTACGCCAGACAGATACCACCGGAGATGGTTAACACCCAGGCGTAAATAGCATTCCAGCCATAAGGCGCCAGTGTTGCTGGCAATAAATATATCCCCGAACCAATCATGTTGCCGACAATCAATGCCGTGCACATCCAGAAACCGAGCTTTTTAATTTTTAATGATGGTTTAACGCCAGACTCCAGGGATTTTTGATTGTATATATAAACACAGTAACAGTTCTCATTCTTGTGACTGTACCGTGTCTTTACTGGACATATTTTTCTATCGATACTACTGTAACTGGTATATAAACGAGAGCATACATCTAATGGACTGGGCATTACTGGCAACTTACTACACACAAGACAATATAAAAAATGAAAAGTGGATAGATGAGTGTATTCAAGACCCGGTACATACCTTCACGAAAGTCCCGATCCCGGAAAATGCTAATCCCAATGACTGGCACAATCGGAATTCCAGAGGCTCTTCATCATCTGAGTGGTCAACTTACTGGCGACAAACCGGTAATGCCTGGAATGAAAACTACGATGGATACATTACACTTTTTCCGCAACTACCGATGCTTTTAGGCCTGAGAAAGAAATTCGGCACTAAAAAAAAACCCATCATCTCCTGGTGTTTTAACCTCGGTGAAACCTTAAGTGGTCCCAAAAGACAACTGGCCAAACTCGGTCTTGGCCAGGTAGACAAGTTCATTGTCCATACCCGACGTGAGATTCAGATCTATTCCGACTGGTTTGCTATTCCTGAAGACCAATTTGAATTTTTCCCAATGCAGCGCGGTAAAATTGAAGTCACCGAAACCGAAAATACTGAAGAACCTTTTCTGCTGTCAATGGGTAGTGCCTTACGTGATTATAAAACTCTGTTCGAAGCAGTAAAAACTCTCAATATTAATACGAAAATAGTTGCCGCACCTCGAGCAGTGGAGGGCCTGAAAATACCCGAGAATGTGGAAGTGATCTCCGGTATTACTCTAGATGATTGCCGTATCTTGTCTCAACAAGCCAGAATGAACGTCATTCCCATGGTGGATCGGGAGCTACCTGCCGGCATTGTCACTATTATTGAAGCAATGCGAATCGGACGTCCGATTATCGTAACCAAGTGCCTTGGCTCAGAAGATTATATTATCGATAATGAAACCGGCCTTTTCGTAGAACCGTACTCGGTAGAATCCATGGTCGAAGCGATTTCGTCACTTTGGAATGACGCTGAGAAAAGAGACAGGATTTCCAATGCGGCCGCAATGTATTCAGAAAAACATATTTCGGATAGAGCCGCATCTGCAAAACTAAAAAGCATCATCGACCAATACCTCTGATTTTTATGGCAGGCTTAAGTCGTTTTTAACATCGCCTGATATCCCGGTATGGCCTTAATTCTATCCAACCAGGATAAAATCGCGGGATAGCCAGCCAAATCAAAACCACCCTCATCTGCCACATGCGTGTAAGCAAATAATGAAATGTCAGCAATAGTGCATGTATCACCTATAAGAAAATCTGACTGGTTTAACTGGTTTTCCATCACCTGCAACGCCTTGTGACCGCCTGGTTGCTTGGATTCGTAGTCGGACAGCCGGTCGTCAGGCAAACCCAGATATTTCGCAATATATCGCGCTACCGCAATATAAGGCTCATGACTGTATTGCTCAAAGAATTGCCATTGTAAAACCTTGGCGCGCAAATAGTTATCACTAGGCAAATAATCTGTATCAGATGCCAGAAAATACAGTACGGCGTTAGACTCGGAAATTAACTGACCATCATCCAGCTCGAGTAAGGGGATTTTACCATTTGGGTTTTTATTGAGAAACGTCTCAGTCTGCGTATCTCCGGCCAACACATCGATCTCGACCCATTGATATTCAAGCCCGATCAAGGAACAGAATAACTGGATTTTATAACAGTTACCGGACAAACCATCGCCATATATTTTCATGTGACTAGTGTAACTGAAACGCCACAAAGGCAGACATAAAAAAAGCGAGATCTAAGATCTCGCTTTTTCTGATACGTCACCTAAGCAACGAAATCAATGTATCAGCTTATGCTGGTACGATGTTCTCTGCAGCTGGGCCTTTCTCTCCCTGCGTGACAGTGAACTCAACCTTTTGGCCTTCGTTCAATGTTTTGTAACCTTCCATTTGGATGGCATTGAAGTGTGCAAAAACGTCAGGGCCAGACTCTTGTTCGATGAATCCAAAACCTTTGCTTTCGTTGAACCATTTAACGGTTCCAGTAACTCTTTCAGACATTTGTATTTCCTGTGTAACTAAATAAATTGCCTTAAA
>CALIRD010000118.1 GCA_938042355.1 uncultured Thiotrichales bacterium | reverse complement strand
GCGTATGCAGGGAGAGATCACCGCGCTGAAAAATAAAGGTGGTAACTTCATGCGCATCTGGATGCAGGCGCATTGGAGTGAGTATATGTTGGAGTATATTTCCACTGATGTACGCCACACGCACTCAGGGCCGATTGAATTTGGTGACTTAGGGCAATTCAATCAGGAAAATTCTTACAAGATCGATCTAATGATGGATTGGGCCGAAGCCGATGACGTATTTCTTTTGTATACCTTGTTTTCATTTTGTTCCTTTGATTCAACCTATTGCGCTGGTAACTGGGACATCAATCCATATAAAGACACGAATGGCGGGCCGATTGAAGAGGCGGGCGATTTGTGGACAGATGCTGATGCGATACATGCGATGCAAAATAAAATGCGCTATGTCGCCGCTCGCTGGGCGCAATCGCCTAACTACGCCATGATTGAATTCTGGAACGAGGCTGACAACGGCAACGTCTGGAACGATATTGGTGGTGCCGGGCCCGCACAACCGATTATCGCTGGCTGGCATAATACTATGCAGTCATTCCTCGAGCCATTGCTGCCAGCAGGTAAGTTATTTACGACGAGTTTTGCCTGGACAGACAAGCCGGGATATTCTCAACACTCATTATGGCCGAGCATGAATCTGGACGTTGGTAGCCCGCATGCCTACATTTCTGAATACGATGTAAACGGTGCGGGTAATGGTATGGCGCAATCTATTGCCGAATGGACCATCGAGATTAAGGACTTGTTTGAAGCACAAAACAGGCCATTCTGGGTCGGTGAGTATGGTATTAATCTGGGTGACACAGGTTCAACGGTAACGGGTGAACAAACAGAAGCCATGGACCCTGACAATATGCATTTCCTCTATGGCATCTATCAGCCCATCTTCCTGGGTAACTCAGTAGGAAACGCGCATCAGTGGCGCGTTGATGATTTATTTGAATTACCAACGGAAGCAGCAGATTACTTGCTGGCATTCTCTAATCTGGTTGATACCGAGGCAGCTGCTTTTGCCGGTGCTTCTCATCAGTCCTTTAGTGCAACCAATGGCTTACTGGCGGGTGGCTTTACCAATGCTGACTATGCCAGTATTTACGTGTTTGATAATAATTACACCGTTTCAGATTATGAGCCATTAAACGATAACGACGATGAAATTTCACCCAGCTGGCGTGATGGCGATGGTGTCTTCCCGAACGCAACGGGTAATCTAACCCTGACGGGAATGTCGGTTGGAATCTATAATGTGCGTTTTCTTGATCCGGAAACCTTGAGCGTGATCAGTACCACTACGCAAACCGTTTCAGGTACGACTACCAACATGGCAATACCTGCGTTCAAGCGTCATGTCTTGATTATGATGGACAAGTAGTTCAAGACAGCTGTAACTAGAAAAATGCCGCTATACAGCGGCATTTTTTTTGGTACCGGCATTTTGCAAGCCGGTAATAGTGTGAGGTAAGTACACCTCAACATCACGTTGCTTGCCATTTTCTATTTCCTGACAACTGGCCAATACCAGAAGTTTATTTATTTCTCTAAATACGTATCTTTTTAATCAGAACGAGCAGATAATTTCGCTTCATACAACACTAAAATACACTCATGAACGTCGCACAATTACTGGTGCTATTGCTACTGGCTGCAATCTGGGGAGCTTCTTTTCTGTTTATGCGAGTAGCTGTACAAGAATTCGGCGCTATTTCACTAATTATGCTCAGAGTTGGCGGGGCGGCGTTATTGTTATTGCCCTTTTTATATTGGCGCGGTTATCTGGCCGAACTTAAGGGTAACTGGAAGCACCTGTTCATTCTCGGCCTGACTAATGCCGGAGTTCCTTTTACCTTGTTTGCTTATGCTACTTCACAGTTAACGGCAGGTTTTACCTCGGTATTGAATTCTTTAGCGCCGATGTTCACGGCACTGATTGGTTATTTATGGTTGAAACAGAAACTTTCCATGCTTGCCAGTATTGGTCTTTTGCTGGGTCTGATCGGAGTCATACTTTTAGTGCAGGATAAGTCCAACCTTAGCGGCGGCATGCAATGGTATGGTATTGCTGCAGGTATTGGTGCGAGTTTTTTGTATGGGTTTGCTGCCAACTATGCCAAACACTACAAAACCAATATGTCGCCAATAGCGATTACCGGTGGTCATCTGATGGCAGCGGCACTTTGTATCTTGCCGTTTGGTATTTATTTTTGGCCAGAAACGACACCATCAACTCTTGCCTGGACGAATGCATTTTTGGTGGCAGTTGTGTGTACAGCGTTGGCTCATTTTTTGTATTTTTGGTTGTTACAACAGGTCAGTGCACACAGTGCAGTTTCGGTAACATTCCTGATTCCGGTATTTGGTATGTTCTGGGGTGCTGTATTTCTGCAGGAGGTCATTTCACTCAATATGATTCTGGGTTGTGGAGTCATATTGGTTGGTGTGGCATTAACCACAGGGGTGGTAGGTAAAAAGACGACTTGAGCGAAGATTATTTCGTCGCTGCTTTTAATTCATTCAATAGCTCTACTTCACGAGTAACATCTTTCTGAATGCCGATATAGTAAGTGAGCTGGTCATCATCGTTAAACACAGGAGTCACACTCAGTTCATTCCAGAACATGGTGCCGTCCTTTTTATAATTTCTTAATCGAACGACGCAGGCTTCATGTTTGTCGATGGCGTCACGCAACTTCTTGATCTGGACCTGATCTTTATCGGTGCCTTGCAAGAAACGACAGTCTTTATAAAGAATCTCATCAGCGGGATAGCCAGTGAGTTGTTCAAAGGCATCATTCACATAGATTAAAATTGTCTCGGATCCTTCCTGTTCGGCTACTACAATGCCATCACTCGAAGCATTGATGATTTTTAAAAGCAGGTCCGAATCAATTAACGAGCTTTTATCCATTGCTGTTTTGTTGCATTAGCATACAAATAGTATAAAGCCTGTGTGCGAACTGTCTAGTAGATTAGAGGCTGAGTCTTCACTTTAGGTTAGCAAACTAATCTGACGGGCAAAAAAAAAGAGCGTGAAACGCTCTTTTTTTGCTTCCTGCTCTCGTTACAAGACGGTATAGCCTCTGGAAGTCATGCATGCCTCAAGGGCCAGCCCAAAACCATCGGCTTTATACTCGTCATGGCTGGGGTAGGGGATTGACGGGTCAAAATTGGTTTCTTTAGCTGCCCAGATATGGCACTCATCGAGATCCAGTGACATTTGTGCTTCATTCTGACCGGCTGCCGGATAATAAATAGGCGCCCCGTCATGGTAGCTGACATGATAGCTTTCATCAGACTCTGTATAACTTTCTTCAATATACTCAGCCAGGTCCTCGTCATAATCATCGTAATCTGGCCTATCTACGACGATGTACTCACGCGATGCGGGTAACCAGCGGTAATAGTTGTTGTAGGCATTAAAGTACAAGTCATTGCCTCGATAAAACCCAATTGAATGTTGTGGTAGCGAGCTCAGGCGATAACCAATTGGAGCACTGACTAAGGAGAAATGACTATTGCCACGGCTATAGCTGAAGTACAGTCCGCCGTAAGAATAGTAAGCCCGATTATTCCAGCTGAATCGGTCATAGTAGCTCGGTAAGTAATTGGTTGAATATCCAGGGCGATAGGCCTGATTGTAACTGCTTGCCCAGATTCCATACGATTGCTCTATCGGAAAACGATGGCCGGCATTGTTATACCAGTGGTTATGTCGATTGGGATGGTAACGATGATTGAAGATCGAACTCCATGGGCGATAGGGGCGTGCATAATTTCTATTATTATGCGCTGCACTATCATGATGGCTTTGATCTCTTTCATCGCTTCGACGCAAGCCAGTGCTTACCGACGGCTTTGGAAATACAGGTCGAAAAGTTGCGCTGCCACTTTGTGATGCACTATTTCTAGGCGGCTTGTAAGCATTAATGGGTGGTCTGTAATTATTTACGGGCGGTCTGTAGTTATTAACGGGTGGTCGATATTTATTCACCGCAGGCTTGGTTGTTGTTACGGGTTTGTAAGAACGCTGTGGTTTTTGATAGGTGGATTGTGCCGGTTTATAAGTGGTGCTTGGTTTGCGAACCGGTGCGCGCCTGTTGAGGATGTTACTTTGTCGTGAATTGGCTCTTTGAGAACTATTACTACGGTTGCTGCTCGTGCGTGATGACTGCCTTGATCGATTGGAAAACATGCGAGGTTCTTCAACAGCCTGCAAACGGCTACTGGCTCGTTTGGTCGTTTCTGCGCTTACTGTCGCGCTTACCAGCATTCCGCTGGTGGCAATTGATGTCAGTAAAAACCTGATTAAAAACTTTGACATGATATTTCCGTCCCCCAAGACGTCCTCGTTACAGATAGTTAGTACTTTAGAGTTCTGACTGTCGCTTAGGTTCAGTATACGTCATATTGCTGAACCTAAGCTGAACACCGGTTTTGAGGTAAGTTGTTGATATTGTAAATAATATTGGTTCTATCGTTTCGAAATCAAGGGCCTGACCAGGTTAAATCAGGTGAAAACGGGCAGGATTTCAGCGATTGCTCGGTGTATTTCACACAGAAATTGACGGTATTTGTCGTTATTTTTGCTAAAAACACAGTAATTTCATGGTTTCAGTGACGATTTTTCCCAGCCGATCATCGCGGCTTTACGGGTTTTTCCCCAGCGATAATGATTCAATTCACCGGTCGCTCTGATTACACGATGACAGGGAATCAACAGTGCTACTTTATTGTTGGCAATGGCTGTTGCTACAGCGCGTACTGATTTAGGTCGCTCAATATCATTCGCGATATGCTGGTATGAGGCCAGGGTTGCTACGGGTAGATTGATTAGCGCTTCCCACACTTTGGTTTGAAATTCTGTGCCTCTGACGAGTACACGCACCTCATTCTTGTTACTGGTGTTAGTAAAAATTTTCATGATCGACTCTTTAATTTTGTTTTTATCTTCGATGAGCCTGGCATTTGGCCACTCACTGCTGAGTTCGTCTTGCAGGCTTTGATACTCTCTCATGTCATCAAAAAACCTGAGCGAACAAATACCTCTTGCAGTCATCGCCATAAAACAAAACCCGAAAGGTGAATGGTGTGCCGCGTATCGAATCTCCAGATCTTTACCCCCGTTACGAAACTCTCCTGGAGTAACACTTTCCATTTTAATCATCAGATCATGCAGTCGACTGCTACTGCTGAGCCCAACGTTTAATGCCGAGTCCAAAACAGGCCGTTCTTGTAATTGGGTTTTGGCATGTTCTTTAGTCAGGTATTGCAGGAATTGCTTGGGAGACACACCAGCCCACTCAGTAAACAAGCGTTGGAAGTGAAAGTCGCTGAGACCTATGTGAGCAGCAACCCTCGCTAATTCAGGTTGCTCGAGTTGGTGTTCTGACAAATACTGAATGGCCTGAGCTATTCTCTGATAATTCTCATGCCCGGTTTTTAATGAATCTTTCATAGCGTTATTATGAAAGGCCGAGCCGATTGTTTCGACCCGTTTCTTGCTTTTCGAAGTGGCCTGTCTACAGCGAATAGTTCAAGATATAGCTATGCGTGCCATCTTTCTGAATAATTTCCATGGAGCCGGAGATCGTGGCAAATTCATCAGTGCCTGATCCACTCATAATGGTAATTTTCAAGCTTTGCGAGCCACTGTCCATAAAGCCTTCATGTAAGAGCGTGAATGAGCCTGTTTTACTGGCCATTGTTCCTGAAAATTCCTCAACGGCATAGTAGGCAGCCGCACCGTTCTCGATACGTTTGCTGATCATTTGACCGCTGCCTGTTCCAACCATCTCACCAGAATAGGTTTTATTGATTAACATTCTACCAGCAGGAGTGGCTTCATCGTTTTGTGGTTCCAGTTTAACTACAAATGTTCCTTTGGCCGTGTTCAATGTCGTCTCCCTGGTTTGTGTTGCCTCTAGACAGGCTGATATGCCTATGATTATGACTAGTATCAAAATAACTTTAAAGTTTTTACTCACTTTTATTCAGTATTTTTTGAGTTGTAAAAATTCCAGAATAGAGTGAAGAGATTGTTCTGGCGATGTTTGTAACAAACAGTGAGATCCTTCGATATCTATAATTGTTATTGTTGGCTTTAAAGATGCGATTAATTCAGATGAGCGAAGTGAGACTATACTGTCATCAGTTGCTCTGAGATAAAGTATCGGCGCTTTCACATCTAGCAGTGAGTCGCTCATGTCAACGTCTTGAACTTCCTTTATTCGTTTTACAATCGTCTTCGCTGAAACTTTCTTTAAGGTTTTGTGTAAAAGCTTGGCGATCTCAGGTGTGTGAAAGCTCCCCAATAAAAACTTTTCAAGTAAAGACTTTGGTACGAATGAAAGTGGGTATTTTGCTAAAAATGCCATGGCACTCGATCCAAATTGAATGGGGTTTTTTACAAACGTACAGCAAAGGATTAACGCTATTAGTCGATCGTCTGCATGTTTAGCCAAACTAATTGCCAATGGTCCGGAAAAAGATTCGCCAAGGAGAATATACTCGCCCGTTTCAGGTATTAGTTTTTGTACCTGCATTTCTAGTTCTTTATAACCTGCATCAGGGTCATTGGGGTATGCAGCAACACGAACATTCCAGTCATCAGGAAATACATCTGTGAAAGGTGTAAATAGATTCCCGGTTCCATCCATCCCGGGTAAAAGAATGACTGTTAACATCGATTGGTCATTGTGGACTTTTGCTCTAGTCGTAAATTAGTAACTGGCATCAGATTTATACAAGGGACGTAGGGTGCTGCCTGAATTCTTTTCAGGAATATCACCGTGAGACCGTTCCTTATCGAGTAACTCAAGCAGTTTACTGGCATCAAAATTACTCTTGTTGTTTTGAAACAGGCAGGCATCAAGCGCCATCAGTTCTTTTTTAAGACTGTCATTACGGCTGGCCAGGCTAATATCACTGAGAGAGTTTATGCTGCCATGTTTCCAGAACTTTTTACCCCAGCCAAGCGTAGCAGCACGCAGGGCGACCGGGTTACTTTTGACCTGTTCCAGTTTTTGCCAGGCCTGTTGTTCACTGCTTTCTGCGCTGGTTTGTTGGCTGGTCTCGGACTGTATTGGCGTTTTTCTACCGAACAACAAGCCCAGTGTGGTTAGTAACCACAGCGCTATGGCAATAAAAAAGGCGGGTCGCCAATAGTTTGTACCAGTGGTCCGGTTGTTTACAGTAACCGGGTTTTGACTCTCGGGAATCGTGGCTGCAGTGCTGTTGCTATCGTTGATGACGGGAGTATTGCCAGTTGCAGCGGCATTACCGGGCATTATGGCTAGAGTACGTTCAGGCAAGATAGCGGTTTCCATACTTTGCGTGTTGGTGTTCCACCAATTAAATTCAATCGCAGGTAAGGTCAGGTTACCCGCTGAAGACGGAATGATAGCCATCTTCTCGGTGCGCACACTGCGTACGCCTTTAACGCTGGAAGTTTCACTGGTTTCCGGGTCATCAGGGTAGGTTTGAGCTCCTATTAAAGAAGGCACGACCAGTGGTGGTAGCTGTGACGCTTGCAGGCCATCGGCTTCTATAATGATAGAACGCGTCACGGGCTGTCCTACTGCTATACCATTCGGGTTTTCACTCCATTCCTCTCGCAGAGTAATGTTGCGTGCCGGTAACCAGTGCTTACCGGTAAAGCTGTCCGGTCTGGGCTGAATAATTATTTCCTTGCTGTCATTTCTAAGACGTACCGATTGGCTGCCAGAGTCTCGCCCGAAGCCAAAAAACGATCGGGGCCTGGAAGGATCTGCCAGTGAACCTTGAAATAACTGACCGGGTATGGTCAGTACACCACTGCTTTGCGGGAACACAGCGTATTTCACTTCATAGACGATATAACTTTTATTGCCTATTTTTTTCTCATAATTGGTTTCTGATATTTGGGTTACGATCGCGTTTGGAATGTCGAGTGGTGAAAGCTCGGCACCTCGATTCAGGCCCGGGTAGTAATAGATGCGTGTGGTATAGACCAGTTCCTGTTGTACCCAGGGTTTTTCAGAGGATAGCTCAGCCTCCATAAAAATGTTGTCTACCCCGGCGCGTCGATCCATGGGCACGCCTTCGCTGACCAGGATGCGAATCGAATCGGTATTATCATTTCCTACTTCAAGACTCGGAATTACGGCGTAACCTTTACGCTTGGGCGCGAGCGAAATCTGCCATTGTTTACTGGCGGTGGTTTTACCATTGATCATCTGGAACTGACTGCTCTCATTGTTGCTGAGAATCTCGAAATCGACTTCAACGGGTTGCAAGTTCAATCTGCTGACGCTGTCCGGGTCATCGGTGGTGATGATCAGCGTCAGGGTTTCATCCATACTGATGCTGTCACGACTTATTCTGGCGCTGGCAGCGGCATCCAGCACGCTGCTGTAGCTACAACCAATCAGTAATATCAATGCGAGTAATTTATACATGGGTTACCAAACCTTTGATTGATCGTCGACGTATTCACGATTGCGTTTGTTTTGTTCAGATTGATAACGGAATTTTTGGCGTAACAGGCCACCCGGCTCGTCAGGCACTTTACGTAACCATTGCTCCAGTGCTTGTTCAGCTTCATCCAGTTCTTCTTCAGAGAGTTCTTCGCCTGTCATTTGTTGCTGTTGCTCTTCGCCTTGCTCACCCTCTTGCTCTTGTTCTTCGGCTTGTTCCTGTTCCTGCTCTTGTTGTTCCTCCTCAGACTCTTCGTTTTGTTCTGATTCAGACTGTTCTTGTTCTTGTTGCTGTTGTTCTTGTTCCGACTGCTGTTGCTCTTGCTCGTTTTGTTCTTGTTCAGATTGTTCCTGTGAATCAGATTGCTGCTGGTCTTGTTGATCCTGCTGTTCCTGATTCTCCTGGTCTTGTTGTTGGTCCTGATTTTGTTGCTGCTGTTGCTGTTGTTCCAGCAATTTATCTACCAGTTCTTTATTGAATTGCGCATCTTCATTATCAGGATCCAGTTCCAGACTTTTAGCATAGGATTCGCTGGCTTGTTTCAGGTCTCCCGAGCGTGCCAGCGCATTACCCCGGTTATAGAGTGAGGTGGCGGTGCTTTGATTGGAGAATTGTTCCAGTGCTTCCTGGTACTCACCTGCCTGATAATGGGCGGCACCTTTTCTGACCGGGTCTTTGAATGCAGCGGCAGCTGCACTGGGATCACCTTGTTCCAGATGCTTCTGCCCTTGTTGATCTTTGGTTGACCACAAATCACTCCACTCAAAGGCCAGTGCCGGCTGAGGCTGGATAATGCAGACACACGCGATAGCGAGCAGCCATCCTCGACGAAAAGCAAGCAGTGCAAAAGGCAAACAAAACAGTACCAGCCAGGGACCACGATCGAGCCAGACATCGAACTCGCGATCGGTAGCGCTGGTTTGTGTTTCAAGATCAAGCCCCTGTTTGAGGAGGTAGTCCAGATCGCGACTGTCTACTTTGAATTCACTGTAGCGCCCACCGGTATTGCTGGCGAGTTTTCTGAAGTTCTCGGTATTGAGTTTGGGTATGACTATTGTGCCGTCATCGTTTTTGAAAAACCCGCCTTGTGGTAACTGGATGGGTCCGCCCGCCGGTGTGCCGATAGACATCAAAGACAAGGCGATATTATTTCCCAGTGCCTGTTCTATGCGTCGCACATCGGTATCGTTCAGTTCATCGCTGACTAACAACAGACGGGCGTTTAAAATACCGCCATCCTCCATTAACTGTCTGGCACTGAGTATGCCCAAGTCAGGACGACTACCAAGCTTGGGCATGATTTCGGGCAACAGCGAAGTAACCATCGCTTCAATCGTATCGGCATCATCGGTGAAGGGCGCCACCGTGTGCGCATCACCGGCATAAACGACCAGTGCGGTCAGGCCTTCTTGTCGGTTGTTGAGTATGTCGCGCAATTTGTGTTGAGCGCGAGCGATACGACTGGGTTTGATATCTGTTGCCCGCATCGACAAGGATAAGTCCAGCACGATAATCAACGCATCTTCTTTTTGTTCAACCTGTTGTGGCAGGCGTTGCCAGGTAGGGCCGGCAGCCGCTATTACCAGTAGTGACAGAATCAAGCCAAGTACCAGTGTCGGCCAGCGACGACTAACGCCTGCCGGTTTGTCCAGTAGATGCGTGAGCAGATTACGGTCGATCAATTCATGCCATTGTGAATCACCCGCACCACTTTTCCAGGTGCGCCAGATAATGATGAATACTGGAATAAGGAACAGCAGCAGTAGCGGACGGAGTAAGTGAAATTCGCTCACGGCTAGTCTCTCTGCTGCTTGCTAGTGGATAAGAGTCTGCCCAGCAATGAGCCAAGCAACCAGAGCGTCATCAGCGATAGGGCGGCGATCACTGGCCAGTAGAACAAGGCTTTTTGCGGGCGAAAATACTCCTGATCCTGTTCAACCGGTTCAAGCTTGTCGAGTTGTTGATAAATCTCATCCAGCTCTTCAGTATTACGGGCGCGAAAATAATAGCCGCCAGTGGCATCTGCAATGGTACGTAATATTTCTTCACCATTTTCCATAAAGCGGTTGGTGCGACGTTGGTTGGGACCAACAAAAACAGTATAGATTTTGACCTTGGCTTGTAAGGCGAGTTCAGCGGCTTTTTGTGGAGCGACGGCGCCTGCTGTGTTGCTACCATCGGTTAACAGAATTAGAATCCTGCTTTCTTCCGGCTTGTCCTGCAATCGTTTAACCGCCAGACCGATGGCGTCGCCGATCGCTGTCTTTTCACCGGCAAATCCGATTTGAGCCTCGTTGAGCAAGATGAACAGCGTGTTTCTGTCAAAGGTGAGTGGCGTTTGCAGATAGGCACGACTGCCAAACAGAATCAGACCGAGACGATCACCACTACGTCGAATCACAAAGTCACCCACGACTTTTTTTACGGCTTGCAGACGCGTTACCCGGCGACCGGCGTAAAGCATGTCCCGGTCTTGCATACTTCCTGAAATATCTACCGCCAGCATCAGGTTGCGACCACTGGAGGGCAGGGCGACGGCATCTCCGATCCAGACCGGGCGTGCGGCGGCAACTAGCAGGCATGCCCAAATCAAAGCCATGCAAAGAATTTTTAACCAGGGGCGTCCTGTACTTTCACCGCTTTGTGCCAGTGTCAGACGATCAAAAAACGGAACCGTTAACGCCGCCGAGGTTTGATAAGCGGCAGGTAACCAGCGGTAGACCAGCCACGGCAATGGAAGCGCCAACAAAATCCAGATGAATTCGAACTGCAGCATTAGTGATGTTGCTCCAGCCAGCGAGTGATTGCCTGTTGCCAGTGTTGTTGGTCATAGTCGCTATTTTGTTGATACGGCAATGCTGTAAAGTGTTCGGCAAAGCCGTCATCAAATACTTTATTCTCACAACAATTATTTAAATACTGCTGCCACTGCGTGCCAGTCAATCCGGCAAATTCTTGTTCTCGATTTGCATACTGATGCAGCGCCACGCGGCGCAACAGCTTATGGGTGTCGGTCAGGTAAGCGGATTTGTCTTGATGCTGGTTAAATTCGGCAGTGAGTTGTTGCAGTTCATCCCGCGCATGTAGCCGATAACGATTCGCTTGTTTGTGCCGGTAGGCCTTGAGTAGATACCAGCTCAAGGTTGCCAACAACAACATGAATACCAGCCACCAACCCGGAGCCAATGGCCACCAGCCAACTGCATCTGGCAGATGTAAACCGCGTAATTCTGCTAATGGGTCAGCTTGCATCAGCGTGCCCTGGTACTGGCGTAATAGCGCATTAACTCGTGCACCGGATCACAGCCGGTTTCAAGCTCGATCAAAGGTACGCCTGATTTAGACAGGTTTTGTTTGAGTTGCTGCTGCTGTTGCTCAAACAAAATCTCATAGTGCTTGCGCAGCTTCTGGTCATAAGAATTCAGCAGGCCGCGTTGCAGACCATTGGTGATCGGGTAACTGCCGGCCGGAGGTAATTGCTTTTCCATGGCATCAAATACACGTATGCCCGTGACTTCATTATGTCGCGCCAAGTGATAACAGTGTTTGGAGGAGTCATCATCAAAGTCGAAAAAATCGCTGATGATAAAAACAGCGCTACCTGGTTTTACCAGGCGTCGAAGTTCTTGCAAGGTGCGATTGAGCGAATAAGACTGATCAAAACCCATACTCGCTGCTTTGAGTTCATTGTTGGCATCGTGGATTTCGTGCAGCAGCTGTAACATGCCAGACTTGCTGCGCTTGGGTCTGATTTCTTTCAAATCCGTATTCGTCAGTACCAGGCCACCAACTCGATCATTGTTCTTCAATGCTGACCAGCCAATCAAGCCCGCTGCATGTGCCGCCAGCACGGATTTAAAACAACTTTTGCTGCCAAAGAAATTTCCGGCTCGTTGATCGACCACCACCAGTACCGGGCGTTCTTTTTCTTCGCGAAATAATTTGGTGTGTGCTTCGGTCGTGCGTGCGGTTACACGCCAGTCAATTGAACGCACATCATCGCCGGGTTGGTAAGCTCGTACTTCTTCAAAGTCTATGCCGCGACCACGAAACGAAGCTTGATAGGGGCCGGCAAGTACACTCAGTGAACGACGTTTGGAGGTAAGTTTGAGACGCGCCTTGAAGCGCAGTGAAACCAGCTCACTTAATTCTGTGTAGGCACCGGTGCAGGCTTGTTTCTTGACCGCCATGGTTTCCTCAGGCGACGGGTACCAGGGTCAAGAGCTCGTCAATGACCTGATCTGTGGTGACACCGTTGGCCTCTGCTTCGTAACTGATAATCAAGCGATGACGCAAGACGTCGTGAGCAATGGCTTGCACGTCATCCGGACTGACGTAGTCTTTCCCATTCAACCAGGCGTGCGCACGGGCGCAGCGGTCCAGGGCAATACTGCCTCTGGGGCTGGCACCGTATTCAATCCAGCTGGCCAGGTTATCGCTGCGGGTATTATTGGCACGCGTGGAAATAATGAGCTCCACAATATACTGCTCAACATTTTCGTTCATGTTGAGGTTCAGTACTTCCTGACGAGCCGCGAATAACAACTCCTGACTGAGTTCTTCGGGTTGGGCAATTTTTTCCTGTTTGTTTTCCGCGCGCACCAGTCTCAGGATTTCCAGTTCGGCGTGCGCATCCGGGTAATCAACAAAAATGTGCATCAGGAAGCGGTCCAGCTGAGCCTCGGGCAGGGGATAGGTACCTTCCTGTTCCAGAGGATTCTGGGTTGCCATAACCAGAAACAATTCCGGTAGCGGATAGGTGTTACTACCGACACTGATCTGGCGTTCTGCCATGGCTTCCAGTAAGGCGGATTGTACTTTAGCCGGCGCGCGATTGATTTCATCAGCCAGCACCAGATTGTGAAACAGGGGGCCTTGCTGAAATTCGAATACACCGGTTTGCGGTCTAAAGATATCGGTGCCGGTAATATCGCCGGGTAACAGATCTGGGGTAAATTGAACGCGCTGGAAGTCAGCTTCAAGGCCGCTCGAGAGGGTGCTGATCGCCTTGGTTTTAGCCAGCCCGGGTGCGCCTTCTACCAGCAGATGACCATCTGCTAAAAGCGCAATCAAGATCCGGTCAAGTAACTGACTCTGGCCAACAATTTGCCCTGACATCCAGTCTCTTAACGCATTTATGGCTTGATTACTTGCACTCATAGATAGTTGTTCCTGTCTGATTATCACTCGCTGCGGCATTGTACCTATTTTCCGCCTATTTATGACCTAATTTAGGCGAGCAAGTTCGCTAATCTGATCCTGATAGACGCTGCATGGTGTTGCTGGATTTTCGCTACTGAGAAACTACTCTGCAAACTGAATCTTGAAATTCAATTTTTGTTCAATAATTTGTTCTTCCGGTGCACCGTTACGCGTCGCTGGCGCGAAGCTGTATTGCCGTATGGCATCAATCGCTGCCTGATTAAATACCGTTGCGGGCTCGCTCTCAATGACTTCAATGTCGTCAATCTCGCCGCTACTCAGTACAAGAAATCGTAGTTTGACAAAGCCTTCAGTGCCCCGACGCAGAGCGCTGCGCGGATACTCGGGAGCGATACTATCAATAACCGTCGCAGGTGTGAGTATATCTTCGACCACAGCTGGAGCGGGGATGGAAGCGGAGCTGATGATTTGTCTGAAGTTGGTGACATCACGCGTAAAGCCCAGCTTGGCGAGCGTTTCAATTTGCTCGTTTGCCTGGTTGTAGTCACCGGCATTGATGGCGGCATTAATATTCGTGGTTAGTACGGTATACAGTCTGCCGGTTCTGGTCTCAAACTCATTTTCATAGGCGGCAAGGTCTTCACGCGGCCGGGTCAACAAGTTAGTGGCAGAGGCCAAGGCATTAATGTTGATGGCATTATCTATTTGTGCCAACCGCGTCATGGCAATGTCATCTTGTTGAATTTGTAACAGCCGCTCCAGTCTTTCCTGGCTAATCTCTTGCTCAGTGTTTGCTGGAGTTGTATTGACGTTGCCAGCGTTGGTTACTCGTTGTGGTTCAAGGTTGTTGAGTAGCTGTTGTTGTAGTGTGTTGAGTTCCGGGTGATCAGGGTTCAATGAACGTAAGGCAAGGAAATCAGCACCGGCGGCTTGCTCATTATTGTTTTCAATGGCGAGGCTTATGCGCTCGACCAGTTGTTGTTGTACTTGCTCCAGACCCTCTCTGGCGGCCCGGTTGTCAGGCTCGAGTTGAATTACCTGTTGATAGTAGGCGACGGCATTATCGGTGAATGGTTTGATCAATTGGTTATTCAATTGCGCATTGGTTGCGGCTAATAACAGTGATGGTATTTGTCGCACAGTTGGCGCCAATTCTGCCTGGGTCATGCTGGCAATATCTACTTCTTCGATCGGT
>CALIRD010000117.1 GCA_938042355.1 uncultured Thiotrichales bacterium | reverse complement strand
GATACTTTATATTGTTTGCCACCTGTTGCGATTACTGCGTACATGTCGGGCACCGGCTCGAGTCGTGAAAAAAAGAGGCGGAATCATAGCCGCAGACCCGTCTCAGGTCAACAAACCAGCCACTAATTCACGCAGATTCGGGAGCTTTTCGACCAGTGAGGGCCACGCCAGACCCAGAAATACCACCAGTCCGACCAAATTGTTGTTGAGGAAGGCTCTGAAACAGTCATCTGGCAGGCGCAAGCGAAGCAAAAACTGCTGATAAATCAGTAAGATAGCCGTTACTACGAGGCTGATTTTCCAACTCAGGCCGAGTTCCAGGTCCTTGCCGACCAAATACAGGCAAAACCAGAACATTAACTGGAACAGACCAATAATGGCCTTATCCAGATCGCCGAATAGAATCGCGGTCGATTTGATGCCAATTTTGAGATCATCTTCCCGGTCAGACATGGCATACATGGTGTCGTAAGCGGTGGTCCAGATCACCGTAGCCAGAAAAATCAGCCAGGTCAGGATAGTGGGTAGTTCATTGGTGATAGCGGTATGCGCCATCGGTATTGCCCAGGCAAATGCCAGTCCCAGATGGACCTGTGGTAAATAATGGAAGCGTTTCATGAACGGATAGCTGATGGTCAGCAGCATACCGACCAGCGACATCATGATGGTCAGTTTGTTGAGTGATAACACCAGTGCCAGAGCAATCAGTGATAACAGGGCAAACAGAATCAAGGCTTCAGTGGTGCTGATTCTACCGGTTGCCAGTGGTCGGTCTTTGGTGCGCTCGACAAAGCCGTCAAGATCGCGGTCGGCATAGTCGTTGATGATGCAGCCCGCGGTGCGCATTACGGCAACGCCTGCAATAAAAACCAACAGTATCTTGAACGGGGGGATGCCCCCTGCGGCAATCCACAACATCCACAGTGTTGGCCACAGCAACAAATAAATGCCAATGCGTCGATCCAGACGCATAAGCTGGATATAATCCCTGATGCTGGCAGTCGGTGGTGTGTGCAGTGAATGGTTCATGACTCATGATTGTAGCAAAGTTAATCAGATATCCCCGTTGAACGAGTAAAAATGATGATTAGAGATTACCAGGACACCAGCCCGAAAATTCATGACAGTGCCTATGTCGATCCACAAGCGCATGTCAGTGGCGATGTCGTGTTGGCGGCTGATGTCTCTGTCTGGCCAATGGCGGTATTGCGCGGTGATGTGCATAAAATTCGTGTTGGTAAAGCGAGTAATATTCAGGATGGTGCGGTTTGCCATGTCTCGCATGACAGTAAGTTCAAACCCGGTGGTCGGTCCTTGCTCATCGGTGAGCAAGTGACGGTGGGTCATAACGCAACCTTGCATGCTTGTACGATTGAAGATCTGGTATTAATCGGTATGGGTAGTGTGGTACTGGATGATGCAGTCCTGGAAAGTAAGGTAATGCTTGGTGCCGGGGCGTTAGTGCCACCGGGAAAAGTCTTGGAGAGCGGCTACCTTTACGTCGGGTCGCCGGTTAAAAAAGCTCGCAAGCTGACCGACTCGGAAATAGAATTTTTGAGTCATTCAGCGGGTCACTACATTGAGGTAGCTGGCGAACACCGCAAGTGTTGGTAGTTAGTCTGCCAGCTTTTTCCGCAATTCAGCCTGGATCGAATCCACCAGTTCATCATTGATATAGGTGTCGGTCCATAGCTCGTAGCTCGCGGCTGCCTGTCGTACCAGCATGCCGAGACCATCACTGGATTTCACTTTAACGCCATAGATCGTTTTACCCCATTGCATAAAGGCGGTTGGCTTCGCGGCATAAAACAAATCGTAGCAGGCACTGCTGATCAATGGCGTATGGGACAGTGCGGGCGCTTCGCCATCCAGACTTGCTGCCGTGGCATTGATCATGAGGTCATACATCTGGGGAAATTTATAATCCAGACCAGAGGCGGTAAGGGTCTCATCTTGGTAGTGTCCGACCAGTTCTTCTGCTTTTGCCAGGGTGCGATTGGCAATATGAATGCTGGCAGGCTGTTGTTCCAGCAGTGCCGGCAATATGCCTTGAACCGAACCTCCAGCGCCCAGAATCAGAATATGCATGTTGTGCAGGCCATCACCCAACACGGCTTCCAGATCGCTGATCAAGCCGATACCGTCGGTATTGTCGCCGCGCCAGCCTTGTTCGGTTCGGATCAGGGTATTCGCTGCACCCGCCAAAGTCGCACGCTCCGAAAGAGATTCGGCTAGCGCATGTGCTTCCAGTTTAAAAGGCAACGTGACATTCAGGCCGGAGTAGCCTTGTTGATGCAGTTTCGTTACCGTCGCCTTAAAGTCATCTCGTGGTGCTTCGATTTTTTCATAAACAATCTGGTGGTTATGGTGTTGTGCAAACTGCTGGTGTATGTGGGGTGAGAGGCTGTGTTTGATCGGGTTGCCCAGCACCGCAAATTGATCGGTCATGAGATTACTTGGCTAGCCAGCCAGCAACCTGTTTGGCGTAGTACGTCAGTATTGCGTTGGCACCGGCACGTTTAATTGATAGTAGGGATTCCATCACAGCGCTTTTTTCATCCAACGCTCCTGCACTGGCGGCCGCTTTTAACATCGCATATTCACCACTGACATGATAGGCAAAGGTAGGGTAGGCGTAGGTATCTTTCACAATGCGAATAATATCCAGATAAGGCAGTGCCGGTTTAATCATGACCATGTCAGCGCCTTCATCAATATCCATTTGTACTTCGTACAGTGCTTCATCCGCATTGGCAGGATCAATTTGATAGGTTTTTTTGTCGGCCCCGGCGAGATTGGCGGTCGAGCCGACAGCATCGCGGAATGGGCCATAGAAAGATGAAGCGTACTTGGCAGCGTAGGCGAGTATTTGGGTATTGGCCATCTCGGCATCTTCCAGTGCGGTTCGGATGGCGCCGATGCGTCCATCCATCATATCGGAAGGAGCAACGATATCAGCGCCGGCTTGCGCGTGTGACATGGCTTGTTTCACCAGTGCTGCTACTGTTACATCATTCATAACATAACCGTCATCATCAATGATGCCATCCTGACCATGGGTGGTGTACGGGTCCAGTGCCACATCAGTGATCACCCCCAGCTCGGGTTGAGCCGCTTTCACAGCAGCAACCGCACGTTGCACCAGACCATCTTTTTCCCAGGCGGCAGCAGCATCCAGAGACTTTTTCTCGTCTTCAATGACCGGAAAGAGTGCAATTGCCGGGATACCGAGTGCCAGCAGCTCTGCCGCTTCATCAACCAACAGATCAATTGAGAGACGATCGATGCCAGGCAGTGCCTCGATGGCAGAACGTCTGGCTGCACCTTCCTGTACAAATACCGGATAAATCAAATCATCGGTAGTCAGGCGGTTTTCACTGACGAGGCGGCGACTAAAGGCCTTGCTACGTGTCCGTCTGGGGCGATTAATGGGATATTGAGGCATAGTTAAATCCTTGTTTCCATGCGATTATGACACTGCTGAAAATGATATGGAAACGTCGCTTTCAGTAGGGAAATATGGAAATTCCTGTCAATACTGCCAAATGGCTCTTTTAATCCGATGAATGTGGGGTAAAGCTGCCAAGCGCGTCATGCCTTGAATTCTCACATTTTTATAGAATAACGGTACTGAAAAATAGCTGGGCAGCCCGACAGGATAAAAGGGCAGTGATGCTCAAAGAAAGCCACATGCAACGGATTATACTGGTAGAAGAGTCAAAAACCCGTCTTCACGCGTTAGTGAAGATTCTCGAGAGTGTGGGTTATGAAGTGGTTGCGCTTTCCAGCTATGCACAAGCTATTTCGCAATTCCAGCATCAACCACCGAGTGATATTGTTGCCATCGTGATTGGTTGGCCCGGGGAGCAAAGTAAACCCATAACCGATCAGCTTGAAAGTATGTTGCTTGACGACAGGTATGTACATTTACCACTGGTGATATTGTCCGATGATACTGACAGCAGTATTCTTGATCTGATAACCAAGCGACCCAACTCCACCCAGCATAAGGCTAGCAATACTCAAGCGTTAGTGGCCTCACTGAAACACATGCAGGACGGCATGAAATCCGATGCCCTGATTCAAACCAGCAGTATGCGGGTACAAGCCTCCAAGAAAGTGACTATTTTGCTGGTCGATGATGCCCAAACAGCATTGCATACCTTTTCAAGCATACTCACCGAAGAGGGCTACCGGGTCATTACGGCTAAGTCAGTCGAACGTGCCTGGCTCGAAGCGGGTAAGCATCATATCGATCTGGCAATCATCGATTACTACATGCCGGAACAAAATGGCGATCAGCTGTGCAAGCGCTTTAACAATGATGCACGTTTTAATGCTATGCCATGCGTCATTCTTACCGGCACCTATTCAGACGAAACTATCAAAAACAGTTTGAGTGCCGGTGCGGTAGAAGTAATGTTCAAGAATGAACCGACTGAATTATTTTTGCAGCGAGTACAGTCGCTGACACAGCAACTACAAATGAAGAAGGTGGCATTCAAGGAACGTTTGCGTTACGAGGCGATTCTTTCCTCGATAGGTGATGGTGTGTACGGCGTCAATCGTAAAGGCTTGATCACTTTCATGAATCCGGCAGCACGTAAAATGCTTGGATTGGATGAGAGCACGAATCCGTTAGGAAACAGTGCTTTTGAATTACTCCATCACAGCAAAGAAGATGGCACCCGTAAAACAGAGGCACAGGATTCAATGCTGCGTGCTTATGAAGACGGGGCGATTCTAGCCGCTGAAGAAAGCACATTCTGGAAGCGCGATGGCAAGAAGTTGAGTGTTGAATGTAATATTCAACCCTTACCGGAGCGATTTGGCGCGGCGGGTTCGGTGGTCTCTTTCAGAGATATAGGCCCGCGCAAGAAACAGGAAAAGTTACTTTATTATCAAGCGACACATGATTCGTTGACCGACCTCTACAACCGGCATCGATTCACCAAAGAATTAAATTATGAGATAGATCGGCTGACCGATGACGATAACCGTCGTCAGAGCGCGATGTTGTTTATTGATCTGGATCAGTTTAAGTATCTCAACGATACTGCCGGCCATGAAGCCGGCGATCAGTTGTTAATCGATTGTGCTACCCGGCTGAAAAAGGTAGTGCGCAAAAGTGATACCACCGCCAGACTCGGTGGTGATGAGTTTGCCGTACTGCTAAAAAATGTTGATGAGGACCGTGCCTTCAAAGTGGCCGAAACGATTCGTAAAACACTTGAAGAGTGCACCTACATCAGCGAAGAAATTAGTTTCAAGCTTAGCTGTACCATCGGTATCGCCATGTTGAATTCCGGCATGACGCAAAAAGATGCCATGGTAAATGCCGACATCGCCTGTAATGTTGCCAAAAACCGTGGCAGAAATATGTCTTATGTCTTCGATGAAGACAAAGATGCGGATAAAGAAACGCTGCGCTCGGAAATGGGTTGGTCAACCCGTTTGAATGAGGCTATCGCCAATGATGGTTTTGTGCTGTTCTATCAACCGATCTTGCCGCTCTCGGAAATTGACTTTGAATTCTTGCCGGACAATGCCAGTAAGTTGTGGACTGCCCTGTCGCACTTGCCCGAGCACTATGAGTGTCTGTTACGCATGGTAGGAGAAGAGGGCGAGTACATCAGCCCGTTTGCTTTCCTCAATGTGGCAGAGCGTTTCAATATGATGCCGGCCATCGATGTCTGGGTGGTGAATGCAGCCTTGAAGAAATTGAAGTCATTACAAGTTGATGGTCGAGATATCAATTTCTCGATCAATCTCTCGGGTAGTACCCTGAATGATCTGGATTCACTCGATAAAATTACCGCGATGATGCGTGAGTCATCGGTCGCGAAAGGTTCGGTGTTGTTTGAAATCACCGAAACCAGTGCTATCGAGAAAAAAGACGAGGCACGTGCCTTTATCGAAACCATGCGCAGCGAAGGTTGGCGTTTTGCGCTGGATGATTTCGGCACCGGCTTCAGTTCATTCTCGCAACTCAAGCAACTGCCGGTTGATGTCGTCAAAATTGATGGTCAGTTTGTGCGTGATATGGCGAATGATCCGATTGATCGCGCGATTGTGATGGCGATCAATGACATCGCTCATTCACAGAATATGGAAACCATCGCCGAGTATGTGGAAGATGCCGAGATTCTGAGGCTATTAAACATCTGTGGTGTCGATCATGCCCAGGGCTACTATAT
>CALIRD010000116.1 GCA_938042355.1 uncultured Thiotrichales bacterium | reverse complement strand
CTATTTACAGCCATACTGATAGCCAGCATCTGGGGAACATGGGAACTGTCCCGACTGGTCAAGCAACCTTATGCACCCACCCTGTGGATAACCAACTTGATGATTATTTCAGTTTATAGTCTGTTGTGGACCTCAAACGAGACACCCCGATTAGTGTGGTACTTGCTGCCATTGATATGTGCTTTGATGTCACTACTCATCACACTGTCAGGAACTCTGGCACACGCCTTAAACACAGCAACAATGGCGGCAGGGTTTATGTGCATACTGCTACTCTCCGAACACGCCATGAGTCTGGGTTATGATGCTCGACTGATACTCTTGTTGTTGTTATTTATAACTTCGGTCAATGACATTGCGCAATACTGTGTTGGTAAACTTTCGGGCCGACAGCCCTTGAGCCAATCGATCAGTCCGAACAAGACGATTGAGGGCGCAATTGGAGGCTTGGTCATCACAATATTACTCTGCCTGCTACTATTACCCACAATAATCGCAGCGCCCTGGTATTGGTGCGCGTTCATTGGGCTGATAACAGCCAGCGCCGGTATTGTCGGTGATCTGAATATTTCTCGTTTAAAACGGGATGCTGGCAGCAAAGACAGCGGTCAACTGATTCCCGGGCATGGTGGACTACTCGACCGAACCGACAGTCTGATAATGACAGCACCTGTATTCGGATACGTTCTGGTTACCACCATGGAACGTCTGGCATGAACAACTGGCAAACCTCCAGCTTTAACAGTACTGACGGGGTTAAGTGTTTTTATCGGTTTCACAACAGCGATTCTAATAATGAAACCGTACTGCTGTTTCTGCATCGCGGTCACGAACACTCTGGCCGAATTGTCGAGATTGCCGATCAAATTTCCAAACAGCAATACAGTTGCTACGCCTTTGATTTGCGCGGGCATGGCCGTTCTGCGGGGCCTCGCGGTTGGGCTCAGGGTTTTGATACCTGGGTAGATGACCTGAATTCCTTTACCCGACACTTAAGGGATATCCACGGGGTTGATTCAAAAAATATTATCGTGGTGGCAAACAGTGTTGGGTCGGTGATGGCGGTTAGCTGGATCCTGCGTTATGGCGCCAACATTAAAGCTTGCATACTGGGCGCACCAGCGTTTTCGATACGCCTGTATATCCCCTTTGCGCTTTCCGGGTTACGCCTGATGCGTCGATTTTCAGACCACCTCTTTGTCACCAGCTACGTTAAATCAGGCTTACTTACGCGCGATAAACATGAAGCCAATGCCTACGATGAAGATGCCTTGATCACCAAAAAGATTGGCGTCAATGTGCTGGTGTCATTATTTGATTGCGTGAAAAACTGCTTTGCCCGGCTTAATGATTTTGAAACCCCGGTACTGGTTTTAACCGCAGAAAAAGATTTTATTGTTAACAACCGCTGGCACCAGCGCTTCTTCGATGGCATCTCAAGTACGCACAAACGCCACATCACACTACCAGAATTTCGCCACGCCATATTTCATGAAGCAGAACGTGAGCAGGTGATCACGCATTGTCGTGAGTTTATAGAGCAAAACAAAGCGACCCCTACCCGCAACCTACCTGCTGTTATACCAACCGCTCGAGAACATACGCGCACTGAGTACCAACAACTGATTGAACCGGCCTCGCTCCCGAAAAGAATTTTCTGGCAATGCTACCGCTGGCTGCTGGAAAAGTTTGGCAGCAAAAGTACTGGTGTCGCTACCGGTTTACAATATGGTTTCGATTCTGGTGTGTCGCTGGACTATATCTATCAAAATACTGCAGCTGGTGATAACTGGCTGGGAAAAATTTTTGATCGAATCTATCTTGGCTCGGTCGGTTGGCGAGGAATACGACAACGCAAACGCAACCTCAAGAAATTACTCATGCTCATCGCATCCAGACTTCAACAGCATGGAGAACCAATTCGACTACTGGATATTGCCTCGGGCCCCGGCCGCTATTTGTTTGAATTTCAGCAGGCATCACCTGTAGGGGTGAAGCTGACTCTCAATGACACGGACCCGGCATCCATCGCCAAGGCAAAATCAATCGCACAGGAGTTTGGATCAGAACAGACCCGGTTTCTATCACTGGATGTTTTTGAGCAACATCTGTTTGATAATCTGACTCACCGTCCCAACCTGATCATCATTTCTGGTTTACTGGAGCTGTATGAAAATAACGCTTTGGCACACCAACTGTTTGCCCGGCTTTACCGGGAGCTCGATGAAGGTGGTTATCTGGTGTATACCGGCCAACCCTGGCACCCACAAATCGAACTGATCGGACGTTTGCTTAATAATCGAAACAGAGAACGCTGGATCATGCGCCGACGGGTACAAACAGAACTGGATGAGCTGGTTGAGTCTGCCGGCTTTAAAAAATTACACACCACTGCCGATGAAGATGGAATTTTCACGGTATCATGTGCCATAAAAGACGAATCAATAGAAATCACCGGAGAGAGCAAATGACAGATCATGATCAAGACCGGCAACAACTTCGTGAGATACAAGCAATTTTTGAAGACGCTGTGCTGAATAACACTATAGGGAATTTAAAGAACCACATTCACCCGGATTTTTCTTTTGTCTCTTTTAGCGACTCACTCTTCAGCAACTTTGATGCCTTTGAAACCCAGTGGAAAAAAACCCGCGCAGAAATGGTTGGCAGCGGCAGCTTCACCACGGCGCTAAACCCGTTACCCGCTGACTTTCATGGCGATATTGCCATCACTCAGGGAAACTCGGACAATGTGCTGGTAAACCCGAAAGGCAAAACGTTTAACTACAGCTCCAATTGGACAGTTGTCTTCAAGCGCGATGGTGACAACTGGAAAGTATTACGCGCCCACAACAGTCTTAATCCTTTTGACAATCCAATGCTGATTGATGGCGTAAAATCCAAAGTGATGCAGGCCAGTATCGCGGCAGGACTAACGGGCGCAATAGCCTGTTTTTTGGTGACCAAACTACTTTAGTACACTATGCAGGAAGTTATCCCCTGGCTTAGTAGTGCCATAGTCAGCCTGGTGTTTTTCGGCATGAGTGTGGGTTACACCCTCAAACGCGCCGGACGACATTACGCCGAGGGACGCAAAGCAGCACCCTCGATCAGATCCTTCAAACTGCTGAGCAAAACACTGTTCGTGCTCTCAATGTGTTTGACCTTGATCAGCTATTGGGTGATATCACCCTTGCTACCGAGACTGCATCATTCACTCTGGTTACAACTCTCAGGTGCACTGCTGGTTTTAACCGGCTATATCCTGTTGCAACAATCATTCAAAACGCTGGGTAACAATTACTCCCCATTGTTTGACGCCTATCTGCCCGAACAACTGGTGACTACCGGCCACTATCAACAAATCCGCCACCCGGTATATCTCTACAACCTGCTTGTAAGTTTTGGTTTGGCACTTTCCAGCGGACTGTGGTGGGTGTTGATATTTGCCAGCATCGGATTCGGGTTTGTACTGCGCGCAATTGCCCTGGAAGAACAGTATCTCAAAGAGCACTTTCCAGCCTACGCCAGCTATAGCGAAAACAGCAAAAAACTGATCCCGTGGGTTTACTGATTACGTTTATTGGTCATTTTTTCCTACAAAATAGTGAGAACCAAGCACCCTTTTATCTTCGATACGAATTGCCTTATTAAGGTTTGGTTCAGGCCAAACCTCGTAGGATGGACTCACTGAAACAACAGATCGGAGTAATTATGAAAAATTTCAGTGTATTAGTTACATTACTAGGATTGTTAATTGGATCAGGCAATGCGCTTGCCCATGACAATAAAACACACGCAAACAAGCACCGTCAGGAGCACGAGCATCATGATGATCGCTACAATGATCATTATCGTGACCGAAATGATGATTATAGCTGGTGTCGTGAAGACCATGATCATGCTGCTTATCATGGGCAGCGACGCTATCAAGCCATCGCCAGGGTTGTCGATATTCGCCCCGTCTATCGCTATCGTGAACAACGCCATCGTTCTGGATGCGGCTATGGATATTCTTCAAGGCGCGATCATACCGGACTGGTGCTAGGCGGAATTATTGGAGGGGTTATAGGACACGAGATAGGTCATGGCGGCTATCGAGGCAGGCATCGTGACGGGGCCACTGCTGCAGGTGTTATTATCGGCGCGGCTGCAGGCAATCACTATGATCGACGACACTCCAATAGCAATTGTGACTCATACTCACGTACCAGTCGAAAACTGGATGGCTATGAACTCACTTATAGTTACCGTGGAAAAATTCGACATACGTTTGTGAAGCGCAGACCACCGTCACGCTTTCATATTAAAGAGCTAAGACGCTATCAATAATGC
>CALIRD010000115.1 GCA_938042355.1 uncultured Thiotrichales bacterium | reverse complement strand
TGCGATGAATCTATCACCATGCCCATGACGTTCTTTCTGCCCAGTCGGTAGGGTAATTCTTTGGGTGAGAGTTCTATTTCCTGATCACGAAAACTGATTTGTAAAACCCGGGCTTCTTCCTTCTTGGCGAGAATATCACGCAAGCGACCCACCACTACTTCAGCCGTTTCAGCCAGAGTTTTGCGCTTCTCCTCCAGATCAGCATCCAGCTTTTCTCGCAGACGCTTACGATAGCCCCAGGAGACACCACTGGTGAGGAAGTTATTTTCACGACGCAAAATATACTTACCGAGCTGGTCCAGCATTTCGTCATCTACTTCATTCGCAGTCAGCGTGTGTCTGCGCTCACCCAACTCTTCGAAGTTGTTGACCGTCAGGTCAATGATTTCTTCTTCGGGATTAATTTTGAATTCCATACGTACCGGAATTTTGGGCTCCACTTCCATCAGGATGGTTTGCTCGGGCGTATAGGCTCGAGTCACGTTATGCGAATTGATAATCAAACCTTCTTGCTTAAGATTTTCAATCAAAATACCGGCATTGCCTTCGTACTGAAAGCCCAGCTTGACAGGAGTATCACCAATCAGCTCTGCGGTCAGGATGACCGACTTGAGCGGGTCGGTGCCACTCATCAGTTTGTAATGGGTTTGCTGCAGATCCTTGATCACACCGATCTGACGTAAGGACAGATCAACATCCGTTGAAGGGTCAAGGGTGGAAAGATGTTGCTTGAACTCACTCAAGTAATCATGGATTTTAGCCAAGCTGGGCGCCAGCATGCTCTTGACTGCCTTGCTGTGTAACTCACGCCGACGCGAACGATCTTTGGCAACACCTGAAGTGTTATCAACAACGTTACGCAGTTCTTCTATCAAAGTTTGTGGCATGGCTAGGGAGTATCCAGTTCTACCCCTGAAGGCTACAAGAGCACAGTGTAGCTGCCAAGTGGCAAAGCTTGATATTTTGAAAGAGTTGGCAAATTATTTTTCAGTATTTACCACTGGTATTTAATTGCCGACCTCTTATCTTCAAGAAACCTTATTTAACAAGGTTTTTCAGGGTCGTGCTTTCAAATCTCTCATCGATCAACTGGTCCATTTGACCGAGAATTTCGTCGACTTTGGGGTCGCCCTGCAAGAACTGTTTAGCATGCAATTTACGGATCAAATGCAAAGCTCGTGATAGCGGTATCTCCTCGAATGGCACAGCCGGCAGATAACCCGGGGAATCGTGGTTATTTTTGGCGATGAGCCCGTCAAGCTCAAAGGCTGACAACAAGGGTTGCAAGGTCGTGTGAGCCAGTTGCAGCTCTCTCGATAACTCACTGCGTGACAACGCCGGCTTTTCTGCATAATGATTTCTGGCTATGCAAGCCAGTAAAGAGAGACCCGCATTTTCCATCATCTGACCGCCACTGATAACCAGTTTCGATTCGGGTCGCATCTGCTCAGGGTGTTGTAAGTAGTACGCCAGTCTTGAACCGAACAAAAAAATCAACCAGCTTAAGTAAAGCCAAACCAAAAACAACATGACAGATGCGAAACCGGCGTAAATTTTATACTGGCTCGAACTGGCGATGAAATTGGTAAACAATAAACCTGTTCCCTTCCACAGAAATGCCGCGACCACTCCGGCAATGGCAGCCGCCATCAAGTTCACTTGACAGTTTGGCATGAACCAGTAGACAAAGGTCAAACCGGCAGTGATAAATACAAATGGTAATGACGAAAGAAACCAGCCATACAATTTTGAGATAAGACTGATTTGCATGAACTCGGTAGCCAGGACACTCTCATTCAAACCGGAAGCCGCCGTGATGAGCGATAACAATAACAACGGACCCACCAGTATCATGGTCAGATAGTCGGCAATGCGTTTGCCAAGACTCGGAAGCTCGCTCATATCCCAGGTATGGTCGAGAGACTTTTGCACCTTGTACATCAAGCGCAGCATGGTATAGATGAGTAATACCAAACCGACAAAGCCCAGCAACGCGACATCCAGATTATTCACAAAAGATAAAATCTGGCCACTCAAGCGATCAGCGTCGGCACCAATCGGTTGTAAAAAAAGCTGTAACATCGGTGCCATGCGGTCATGCACACCAAATGCTTTCAGCAGTGAAAAGCTGAATGCCAACATCGGTACCAATGACAAAATCGTGGTGTACACCAGACTCATAGCACGCAAACTGATCTCTGCGTTACGCACATCATCAGCCAGAGCAGCTGCCAGACGAGCATAGGTTTGCAGCATGGACCAGGCCGGTGAAAGCACCTGATCTCCCCACAGCCATGCTCGGTAGCGTTGTTGTAAATTAACGATCACAGTTTTGTTTTTTGATGTGGATTCATAATCAAAGCACCATCCGGATGATCCAGATGCACGGAGGTAATATTGTCACCTTGCAAGGCAACCTGACCCTTGTGCCTGATGGTGCCATCGATAGTGAATTCAAACTCATACACACGCTGCCATGCGAGCCAGCCATTGCTGGCCTTTCCCAGACCAAACTTGGTCAAGGCCACAGTTTGATCTAGAAACTGTACCCCCACCTCCTGACAACTGGCTTGACAAAAAGCAGTCGCCTTTAGTTTGCTTCTCGTGCCAGATGACCACAACCAGACCAGGTAGATAACCAACAGAGTGAACAAAAATGCCCGCATCAATTAACCCGATGTAAAATGGCGATGATAGCGGATTTATTTGATTGAAATAGTGCTTTATTACCGCAATCCGATAGGTTACTGTTAGGCGCTTGTTCAAAAAGGCGGCATCTTTACCCGTAACAAGCTCATGACAAGCACACCACAGCATTTTCTGACCTTACTGGATCTCGAGCCCGAGGTTTGCCAGCAAATTATTCGTCGCGCTATTGAACTGAAAAAAATGCATCGGGATGGCATCACGCATACCCCAATGTTGCATAAATCATTAGCCATGATTTTTGAAAAATCATCAACCAGAACGCGGGTTTCATTTGAGTCAGGCATGACACGCATGGGAGGTCATGCCCTCTTTCTAAGTACCAATGACACTCAGTTAGGACGAGGTGAGCCGATCAGTGATAGCGCTCGCGTAATCTCCAGTATGTGCGATATCGTGATGATCAGAACCTTCGCCCAAAAAACCGTTGAAGAATTCGCAGAATATTCCTCCGTTCCGGTGATCAATGCCCTGACGGATGTCTACCACCCCTGCCAGCTACTGGCCGATATGCAAACCTGGCTGGAGTACCGTGGTGATATGCAAGGTAAAACGGCAAGCTGGGTGGGCGATGGCAATAATATGTGCCATTCCTATATCAATGCCGCCATCCAGTTTGACTTCAACTTGAATATTGCCTGCCCTGAAGGCTATGACCCGAATCCCGACATCGTGGCACACGCAGGTGACCGTATAAAAGTGTATCGCTCACCGGCTCAAGCTATTAGTAAGAGTGATCTGGTCGTAACCGATGTCTGGACCAGCATGGGACAGGAAGAGGAACAACAAGCGCGCCTCAAAGCATTTAAAGGTTACTGTATCAATGACGAATTAATGTCGCAGGCAAATGAAGACGCGCTCTTTATGCACTGCTTACCCGCGCATCGAGATGAAGAAGTAACAGCGAGTGTTCTGGAAGGCCCTAAAAGCGTAGTCTGGGATGAAGCCGAAAATCGACTTCATGCCCAGAATGCACTTATGGAGTATCTGGTTTCGCTGGCTTAGCGAGCACCAAAAATAACGATAGTCTTACCGTGCGCGGTAATTAAACCATGCTGCTCAAGATCTTTGAGTACGCGGCCTGCCATCTCGCGAGAACAACCAACAATCTTGGCAATTTCCTGGCGCGTAATTCGAATTTGCATACCATCCGGGTGGGTCATGGCATCGGGCTGTTTACACAACTCCATCAAGGTGTGTGCAATACGGCCGGTCACATCAAGGAAGGCCAGGTCGATAACTTTCTTACTGGTATCACGCAATCTAGTAGCCATTTGCGTAGCCAGTGAAAATACGATTTCAGAATCATCAGTTGCCAGCTTACGGAATTGACCGTAATTGATTTCGGCAATCTCACATTCACTTTTAGCAACAACCCAGGCACTACGTGCCTTGTCGTCAAATAAACCCATCTCCCCGAAAAAATCACCCTTGTTCAAATAGGCCAAAACCATTTCGTGGCCGTCTTTGTCTTCGATCATGACCGTTACCGAACCCGAGGTAATAAAAAACAGGGTCTCTGGCGGGTCACCAGCATGAATGATGACAGAACGTGCTGGATAATGTTTGGTGTGACAATGCTGAAGGAAGCGCTCAATTACTGGGCTGAACTGAGGCACACTTGGTTTTAAAATCGACATGGTTTTCCTTTTCCTCTGTATAATTCTCTCGTGAGTACCGTTTTACGGCCTCTATTTTATGACTATCGTCGCATTTAATTGTAATCACGTACGATACAAGCATCACATATTTAGTGTCGCCTGCGTCACAGGCGGACTTTGTAACAGCTTTAATTGCAGGTTGCAAACACTTGTTATTAAAGAATTAGGAGAAATATGATGGAAACAACAGTTCGCTGGCTTGCGCCGATGGAATTCATTGCTGAAACCGGTAGCGGGCATGCGTTGGTGCTCGATGGCGCTGAAGAGTTTGGCGGCAGAAATTTAGGCCCGCGACCCATGGAAATGCTGTTGGCAGGTCTGGGGGGCTGCACCAATTTCGATGTAATGCTAATGCTCAAGAAAAGCCGTCAAAATATTACCGCATGCGATGTAAAAGTTACTGCAGAGCGCGCCGACAACGAACCCAAAGTCTTCACCAAAATACATGTGCACTTCACTGTGAGTGGGCATGAAGTTGATGAAAAGAAAGTGAAGCGGGCAATAGACCTATCTGCTGAAAAATACTGTTCGGCTTCGATCATGCTCGGCGCAACCGCCAAAATCACACACGATTTTGAAATCAAACCGGCTGCTTAATACTTATAACTCAGGCTGGTCATTACTTTTGCACTAAGCCGCATCGCTTGCTTCACAAACGCTGGCAACTCTTGAGCGCCTGCATCCTCCGCGTCAGCCGCATGTCTGGCTTCATCTTTGATCATATTGGTAACGATTTCTCGGCTGCGAGTGTCCTCAGCCGGTAATTTTTCGAGATGTGATTGTAAATGTTCAACCACCTGATCTTCAGTCTCTTTGATAAAACCGAGGCTCCAGTGATCTCCTGCCATTCCGGCAACCAGACCAATCGAGTATGAACCCCAGTACCAGAACGGCCCAAGCCGACTCACGTGCGTACCCAGTTCCGAAGTACGCTGCTCACACCACTCCAGGTGGGCCTGCTCCTCTGCAGCCGCCTGTTTGAGATGTGCCTTGACCTCGGGATCACGGGCAAAAACAGCCTGTCCATGGTAAAGAGCCTGTGCCGCTATCTCTCCCGTGTGATTTACCCGCATCAAAGCACCTGATTCATAATTTTTAGTCGCTGCTTCAACTTGCCAAACAGGCACTTTTGCCAGCAATTGCTGATTAAGACTTGCCAGCATATGGTCCAGTTTTGATAAATTTCTCATAACTATAAAATATTGATTTAATTGGAACTTTTGAGTGATTGTGCGTTCTTTACAACAGATTACAAAGGAATCTTGATTTTTTTACAACAAACGCGTTAAATCGCACCGATTTTTAATCATTATAGATCGTTTACTACTTAGGAGTTACAAAATGAAGAAGATTTTACTGCCATTGGCATTATGCTGTATGACAAGTGTCGCTATAGCTGAAGACGTTGAATACGGCTGGTCAGGGTCTGCCAGTGCCGGTT
>CALIRD010000114.1 GCA_938042355.1 uncultured Thiotrichales bacterium | reverse complement strand
ATGGCATTGACGCGAATATTGAATGGGGCACATTCTTTGGCAAATGATTTGGTCATGTTAACCACAGCCGCTTTTGTTATTGAATATATTCCCTGGAGACTGCCCGGAACCAGGCCATTAATCGATGCGGTATTGACGATGATGCCGCCACCTTGTTCCTTCATGAGATTGCCACCAGCGACTGACATGAAAAAATAACCGCGAATATTAACGTCGACAGTTTTATTAAATGCGCCGAGATCAGTATCCAGAATGTGGCCATAGTAAGGATTCGCGGCCGCATTATTAACCAGAATATCGAGTTTGTTGTGAGTGGCTTTAATATGACTGAAGATTTTTTCGATATCATCCATGTCACCGATATGGCAGGGAAATGCCTCGGCCTTACCACCCGCACTGGTGATTTTATCGACGACAGTCTGGCAACCATCAATCTTGCGACTACTCACAACGACGGTCGCTCCTTGCTCGGCTAGCAGGCAGGCAATAGCCTCACCTATACCCCGACTTGCGCCCGTTACTAAAGCGACTTTATCGGTCAGGTCAAATAATGTTGTACTCACGAGACTTCCTTGCGGTAATGAAAGTCTAGTTTAGCAATACCGTGCTAATACGAGGAAATTAATTTTGAGTGTGGAGCGTATGTGTTGAACGCCAGCGCTTACTATGTGGCAACATCCACCAGTACGCTTATCACGTCAGTAGATTGACGAGCCGCTTCCAGAGTAGCTTCCAGTTCTGCTCGGCTGATCTGTTCTGTGACGGTGACGATCTGCCCTGAGACACTGATGACTTGAGAGGTAACGGTTAACAAACGACTGGTGGTATCCAGTGCTGCATTGGTGACATTAATGACAGTCTCGCCACTTTTAACAAACCCTTTACCTGACCACATCACCGCTTTACCCGTCAATTTACCAGCTTGATAAACGCCTTTGACTGGAAGGGTGGCAACCTTGCCTACAGTTTTTGCTGCGGTGCACGCCGACAAGACAACAAAACAGCAAATGATTAGTACAAGTTCTCGTCTATTTAAGCTCATGTCAGTGTGGTTAGGTGCTGGCTGAAAAAGGACGCTAACAGTAATGCTAAAACGGCAATGAATCCATAGTGAATAAATAAGAGTGTGCGCCAGTACAAGCGTATTAGACCCAATCTACTTTACGTGAACGTAAACGTAAGGTATAGTTTTTACTCTATCAAGAGATACAGCCCGTGCCAGCAACCTATTCAATACGAGATTTAGCCCAGGAGTTTGATGTCACTACACGCTCGTTGCGTTTTTATGAAGAAAAAGGGCTCTTGAGTCCTGATCGTCATAAGCAGACTCGGACGTATGACCATGCTGATCGAACGCGTTTGAAATTAATCTTGAGAGGTAAGCGTCTTGGTTTCTCATTGGATGAAAGTGCCGAGATCATCAATATGTACGACCCCAAGGCTGGCAATAAAAATCAGATGCGGGTGTTGCTTGGCAAGGTCAGAGAAAAATGCGAGCAGTTACAGGAGCAGCAAAAAGATCTGGAAACTATGCTCGAGGATTTGCGCCATGTGGAACAACGATGCCTGTCATCTATGGCAGATTAAACCGGAAAATAACGTATGACTACCAACTACCCAACACTTGATTATGGACTCAGCGAAGAGCTGGTGATGTTGCGGGATGTGACTGCACAATTTTCGGCAGCCGAGATTGCACCCAGGGCAGAACAAATCGATAGCGACAATCAGTTCCCGGCAGATTTGTGGGAAAAGCTGGGATCACTCGGCTTGTTGGGTATCACCGTCGCCGAAGAATACGGTGGCAGTAATATGGGCTATCTGGCGCATTCTATTGCAATGGAAGAAATTAGCCGTGCGTCTGCATCTGTGGGCTTGTCATACGGTGCGCATTCGAATTTGTGTGTGAATCAAATTCACAAGAATGGCAATGAGCAACAAAAGAACAAGTACTTGCCGAAGTTATGTTCTGGTGAGCATGTCGGTGCTTTGGCAATGTCTGAACCCAATGCGGGTTCAGATGTCGTCAGCATGAAGTTGCATGCACGAAAGAATGGCGATCACTACGTTCTTAATGGTAATAAGATGTGGATTACCAACGGACCGGATGCGAACACTTATGTGGTGTATGCCAAAACGGAGCCAGACGCCGGTTCCAAAGGGATCACTGCATTTATTATCGAGCGGGATTTTGAAGGTTTTAGTCAGGCACAAAAACTGGACAAGCTAGGCATGCGTGGCTCCAATACCTGCGAGCTGGTATTCCAGGATTGTATTGTGCCCGAAGAAAACATTCTCGGTGTCGAGGGTGGTGGAGTACGGGTACTGATGTCTGGTCTGGACTACGAGCGTACGGTGTTGTCGGGTGGGCCGGTTGGCATCATGCAAGCCTGCATGGATGTGGTGGTGCCTTATGTGCATGAGCGTAAACAGTTCGATACACCCATTGGCGAGTTTCAGTTAATGCAAGGCAAGTTGGCTGATATGTATACCGTTCTCAGTGCCAGTCGTTCGTATTTGTATGCCGTTGCTGGCGCGTGCGACCGTGGTCAGGAAAGTCGTAAAGACGCGGCTGCTGTGATTTTGTATACCGCCGAACAGGCAACACAAATGGCGTTACAGGCAATACAGGCATTAGGGGGTAATGGCTATATCAATGATTACCCTACCGGTCGTTTGCTGCGCGATGCCAAGCTCTATGAAATTGGGGCCGGTACATCAGAAATCCGTCGCATGTTGATTGGACGGGAATTGTTTGGCGAAACGGCCTGAGCAAGCAGGAGAGAACAATTTTGAATGTAATCAAAAGTACTATTAATCCACGTTCTGCCGAGTATCAGGAAAACGTTGAGCATAGTCAGGCGCAAGTGGATGACTTGTATCAGGTGGTTCAGCGTATTGTTGCCGGTGGAGGTGAAGCACGTATGGAGCGTCATCGCTCACGCGGCAAGTTACCGGTACGCGAACGTATCAATGCCTTGATAGACCCGGGTTCACCCTTTCTTGAGTTATCGCAGCTGGCTGCTTATGAATTGTATGAAGGAGAGGACGTACCTGCTGCCGGTGTGATAACCGGTGTTGGCATGGTGGCTGGACAAGAGTGCGTGATAGTCGCTAATGATGCGACCGTTAAGGGCGGTTGTTATTACCCCATGACGGTAAAGAAACATTTACGCGCCCAATTCATTGCCGAGCAAAATCACTTACCCTGCATTTATCTGGTCGACTCAGGTGGCGCAATACTGCCTAGACAGGATGAGGTCTTTCCAGACAGAGATAACTTCGGTCGATCGTTTTATAACCAGGCGGCAATGTCAGCTAAAAATATTCCGCAAATTGCGGTCGTCATGGGTTCCTGCACGGCCGGTGGCGCCTATGTGCCTGCGATGTCGGATGAATCGATTATTGTAAAAGATACGGCAACTATCTTTCTGGCAGGCCCACCACTGGTCAAGGCCGCCACTGGCGAAGAAGTCACCGCTTTAGAGCTGGGCGGTGCTGACGTTCATTGTCGTGAGTCGGGTGTCTCTGACCACTATGCCCAGAATGATCATCACGCGCTGGAGCTGGCACGTCGTTCCATGAGCCGGCTTAACCGGGTCAAACCCGATCAGCTGGATCGTACCGAAAGCGTTGAACCAAAATACGACCCGAAAGAAATCTATGGCATTTTACCGAAAGATGCTCGGCAACCCTTTGATGTGCGCGAGATTATCGCGCGACTGGTTGATGGTTCAGAGTTTGATGAATTCAAGGCGCTTTTTGGCAGTACTCTCGTGTGCGGTTTTGCCCGTATTCATGGCTACCCTGTTGGTGTTTTGGCCAATAACGGAATTTTGTTTTCCGAGTCCGCCCAAAAGGGTGCGCACTTTATTGAGCTTTGTGCCCAACGAAAAATACCATTACTGTTTTTACAAAACATCACCGGTTTCATGGTCGGTAAACAATATGAAGCGGGCGGTATAGCCAAACATGGTGCCAAGATGGTGATGGCAGTCACCAATGCAAAAGTACCGAAAATTACAGTCATCATCGGTAACTCCTATGGCGCGGGCAACTATGGTATGTGTGGTCGTTCCTATGATCCCAACTTTTTGTTTATGTGGCCAAATGCTCGCATTTCAGTCATGGGTGGCGAGCAAGCAGCGGGTGTTCTGGCACAAGTGAAGCGAACCCAGAAAGAGTATAAGGGTGAGGAATGGAGTGAAGCCGAAGAACAAGCCTTCAAACAGCCGGTACTTGAACAATATGAAAAACAGGGACATCCATATTACGCCTCGGCCAGATTATGGGACGACGGTGTGATTGATCCACTCGATACGCGACTGGTGGTGTCATTGGCGTTATCAGCCAGTCTGAACAAAGAAATTGAAGAAACGCGCTTTGGCGTGTTCAGGATGTAAGCATGAAAGATGTTTCAATAGATATCGACAGTACAGGCGTGGCAAGGATTACTATGTGTTGCCCGCAAAAACACAACGCCTTTGATGATCAAATGATTCTTGAACTGACTGATGCGTTTCGTGAAGTTGACGAAAACTCGCAAGTAAAAGTAGTTGTGCTGGCGGCGCAGGGTAAAAGTTTTTCTGCCGGAGGCGATTTGGCCTGGATGAAACGCATGGCAGAATTTTCTTACGAAGAAAATCTGGCCGATGCACAGGGCTTGGCGACCATGCTCAAAACGCTTAATGAGATTGGTAAGCCAGTGATTGCCAGAGTGCAGGGGGCGGCCTATGGTGGTGCGGTCGGGCTGGTGAGTTGTTGTGATATAGCAGTCGCTACCCCACAAGCAACATTATGTTTGAGCGAAGTAAAAATCGGCTTGGCACCTGCCACTATTTGTCCCTATGTGGTCGCGGCAATCGGGCAACGCGCGGCGCGGCGTTATATGCTAACGGCAGAAGTGATTGATGCTGACAGTGCTCTCAAATTGGGCTTGTTAAGTAACGTGGTAGAGAATGATCAACTTGATATTGAAGTACAGCGTTATTGCGAGATAGTGTTAGCCAATGGCAGTCATGCCATGCGTGTAGCCAAAGAATTGATAGCAGAAGTTAATGACCAGCCTATCAGTAATGCGATCATCAAACGTACCTGTGAGGTCATTGCTGATTTGCGTGGTACTGAAGAAGCGCAGAAGAGACTCGCCGCATTTTTAGATAAGAACAAGAGTTCGTCAAAGAGTTAAGGGTGACCCATGTTTAAAAAAGTATTGATAGCCAATAGAGGCGAAATAGCGTGCCGGGTCATCAAGACAGCGAAGGCCATGGGTATTCAAACGGTGGCCGTCTTTTCAGATGCAGATCGTGATGCATTGCATGTAAAGATGGCTGATGAGTCGGTACATATTGGCGCTTCAGCGGCACAAGAGTCTTATCTTGTGGTGGATAAGATCATCAATGCGGCTATCAAGACAGGCGCCGATGCCATACATCCGGGTTATGGTTTTCTTTCAGAAAATGCCACGTTAGCAGAGCAGTGTGTCTCAAACAATATTGTTTTCATTGGTCCACCCGTTGCTGCGATTAAAGCGATGGGCTCAAAATCTGCAGCGAAAAATATCATGAGTAAAGTAGACGTGCCTTTAGTGCCCGGTTATCACGGTGATAATCAGGACTTGCAGGTATTAAAGTCTGCAGCTGATGAGATGGGTTATCCGGTCCTGTTGAAAGCAGTTGCGGGTGGTGGTGGTAAAGGCATGCGTCAGGTATGGAGTGCTGACGAATTTGAGTCTGCGCTTAAGCAAGCCAAAAGTGAGTCCATGGCGTCGTTCGCAGATGATGTCATGCTGGTTGAGAAATATCTTACTCAACCGCGACATGTTGAAATTCAAGTGTTTTGTGATGCCCATGGTAATGGTGTCTATTTGTTTGAACGTGATTGTTCTATTCAGCGTCGCCACCAAAAAGTGATAGAAGAAGCGCCTGCGCCAGGCATGTCTGATGAGCAACGCCAGGCAATGGGTGAGGCGGCCGTGCGTGCAGCACAGGCAATAGATTATGAGGGTGCAGGCACGGTTGAGTTTTTATTCGATACAGATGGCTCATTTTACTTCATGGAGATGAATACACGCCTGCAGGTAGAACACCCGGTAACGGAAATGATCACCGGTGAAGATCTGGTTGAATGGCAACTTCGCGTCGCCAATGGTGAGTCATTACCTAAAACTCAGCAACAACTTAGTCATACTGGTCATGCTTTTGAAGCCCGAATTTATGCCGAAGACCCTGACAATGATTTTTTACCTACCTCCGGTACGCTGGAGTTTCTACAAAACCCACCAGAGAGTAACAATGTACGCGTTGATACCGGCGTACAGCAAGGTGACGAAATCAGTCCTTATTATGACCCGATGATTGCGAAGTTAATTGTCTGGGGGGAAGACAGAAGTCAAGCGCTGACTAGAATGCAGGCCGCGTTACAAGAGTTTCGTATCTTTGGTGTTACTACCAACATAGCCTTTCTTCAAAAGATCTTTAATTCCCAAGCATTTGCTCAAGCAAAACTGGACACAGGCTTTATTGAAAAAAACAAGGATGAAGTGTTCAAGTCTACCGAGATCAATCTTGATAGCAGTTTAACTATGTTGGCACTGTATTGTATCTTGAGTCGTAGACAAGAGGCGAAATCAGATAACCCCTGGCATAGTGGAAATGCGTTTCGTATGAATCAACCGAATCACCATCGATTTCAATTCGAGCACGGAGAATCTATACATCATGTCGTGGTGGAAGATCTTGATAAGGATTCAAACAATAACTTCAGAGTGAGCGTAAACGAAACAACCTGCAATGTGAGCGCACAACTGAAGAATGACTCCATCATTGCCGAGATAAATAGGCACAGTGAAAAAGCGGTTGTGGCAGTAAGTAATAGTAACTTCCGAGTATTTACTGAAGATGCGACGGTCGATCTGAATTTGTCACTACCAGACTATGGTGATTCTGTTTCGGGTGGTGCAGGTGATTTTTGTGCACCAATGAACGGTACTGTCGTTGAATTACTGGTCGAGAAGGGTGCCAGTGTGAGTGCCGGTGATGCGCTGCTGGTGTTGGAGGCAATGAAAATGCAAAACACGATTGTTGCTTCAGAAGATGGCACCGTTACGGAAATATTTTTTAGCTCTGGTGACCTGGTTTCCGGTGGCGACGAGCTGTTGTCGTTCGAAGCGAGTTAATTTTTCAAACTATCGGTGCGTAAAGAGCGAGCGTGTATAAAGATGTTCGGGTATTTTGTCAGCGATAGTTGCGTGTAATTCTGGCAACCTAGACCAATGTACGCCATGACGGTGATGGTGTGCTGTGTGATATCCGAGATTGCCGGTAAAGAAGTTAAAGACCTTGCTTAAATTATTGTAAGACGCTTCGAACTCATTATCTGTCTTCAACCCCGCGTGATGATCGTAAGTGACGTAGGCGGTAAACAACAAGCTGGTAATCATCGGTAAGACGAACAAATACAGCCCGGCAGCTGGTTTAAACCAAACCAGTAATCCAACTGCTATGAATGACGCGGCTGCACACACCAGAAAGGTTTTCATTTGCTTGGGGAAATGTTTGCCTACCGTGTAACCTCGTGGATAGGCGGTTAAGGCAACGCTTAGCGTGTATTCAATTACACCCATTTTTGTGCCATCTTTTCTTTGCCAGCGACTCTCGTCCAGTTTTTGGTTGAGATAGTTTTTATGATGTCCCAGCACATGATGTAGCCGCCATAAATTACTGGTGACGCCGGTATGCAAAGCATACGAAAACTCAAGGCCACGGTTTAGTAGATTATTTCTGAAGGTAAATAGATGTTGATGGTGATGATTCCAGGCACAAATTATGCCTTTGGGAATAATCATGACCAGATAATAAAGAAAGAAAAACAGTTTACTATCGACAGTGAAGTAAAGTGCGATGTCTATCAGGGTAAGTAACAAGATAATAAAAACAGGCCATTTATCCTCTTTATATTTAAAAATGCCCGATTTTTTTTCAGCTTCAATATTTTGCTGCATTTGATTCCATTCAGTAGTGAGAAACATGGCCAATCAACAAGGCGCAAAGATTATACTCTGATGATGTTGTTCAAAAAAAGCCTACAGTCCACATTATCTGCAGGACTTTATACTTTCTTGCAATTTACTGTCGTGTATATGGCGACAGAGAATTTAAACAGTGCATGAGAGATGAGTGTATCTAAAGACTTCATTAGTGAATATAGAAATGCATAACTGTTGTCATTTACAGAATACATCGTTTGTGAGTGTGGGAATTATATGCGTATGGTTAGTCAGTGGATTTAATATATCGCTGAACAGTGTGGTTATTATCCGTAATTTCTGAATCGAGAATAGCCCCACAATTAAGAATAGCTTTGGCCGAGCCTAGGTTGTCTTTATAGCAATGAATATGAATTTGTGAAACACCTAGCTTGTTCAAATAATCAATAGAAAGACGCATTAAACGATTGCCAAAACCATTGCCACGTTTGGATGGGCGAATACTGAGGCCGATATGACCACCACAATGTGTAATTGCTTCATTAAGATAATGTCTTAAGTTAGTTACCCCCACTATCTCAATATTATCAACCAGCCATAAGGTTGTGTTTTGAACAGTGCCTGTTGGCAGGTTTTTCCCAAATGAATAATCGTTGAGTTGTTTTAGAAGAGTCTGAAAGTTGTTGAATGTCAGGTCCAGTGTAAAAGGATAACGTTCTTCGTTTCCTAATTCTTTGATATAGGAAATATAACTTGCCTGGTAAATGGTTGAGGGAGAAACAAGTTTCATAGTCGTTTAAACAATTTCAAGTCTTACTTTATACAAATCGTACTAGGTATTGTTTACCATTTGGCTGGATCTTTACTGTAATCAGTTTGCTCAAGTTTTTCCAGGAAAGTAAACGTACCGGGTGATTCGATTTTTATTTCTTCCCACACAGATTGAAACTCAATCTTTTCCAAATGAGATTTAATGCCAGCCGACCAATCTGACAATGAGTCTTTCCGAATTCTTTTTTTCTGTCTTAGAGATACTTGTTCGTTGCTCAAGTCCAGATAGTTGTAGATCAGTTCACGTGTAAGCTCTTTTTTATCGTCTGAAACTGTTTTACCAATTAGAGCGTCAACAGGAATACCTCTTGCTAGTTGCCTGTATTGTTGGTCTAAAGAATCTTCAAATTCCGTCTGGGCAATTTTTTGAGTTTCTCTAAGTTCATAAGCAGCAATAAAAACACCGAGTGCTGTTGCTATAGAGGCTACTGATGTCCAATCTATCATTGCTTAACCTTTAGTTTGTTTCGTCGTTATTAAGAATATATTTTAAAACTACGGCAATGGATAAGAAAAATAGTCCAACGTAATCAACCTTAAGAACCTTGGTTATTGCCTGGTTATCACTACCAACCAGATGTACCAAGACAGCGAAACCACTCATGCTCACTGCAGCCATTATCATGGATGCAGTTTGAAATTTAGGAAAGAACGCTGAATACAAAATAAAGCCGCCAAGCAAGCCGAACAGAAGTGCTCGATGTTGCATCAAGATAACCAAATCATTTGATATAAGCTCGATGTGATAAGTGGATTCCAGTTTGCTTGTGCCAAGTAAGCCGACGACAGGTAAGAAGTTAATTAGCCCGACGATTACGAGGCAGAGAGTGATTGGTTTTGTCATTATATTTTTTTCGGTAGTTGGCTCGGTAAATATTTGAAATCTGATTATGCCTACCAACAAGTTCATGAGGGAGAAGATATCGATAAAACTGTCTTCGAGACTGTCAATTATTTTGTATAAAGACACCGTATAGTATAAAACCAGATGTGTTTCGTATAGCTCAGGATTTATTAATTATAACAAGCACTTCCTTATTTGAATGCTTTCGAGTAATTTGAAGGTCGGAAACATGGATGTCTTGGTATGCATAAAATAATTACAAAATTTGAACGCCCATCTAGAGATCTGATTAACCGTGTCAGCAAGCAACATGTTGGTGTTGCGGGATATGAGATTGGTCCTCGTCAGGTGTGTGATCCTGAAATAAAGCCGCTCCATTCTGAGTGGAGAATATGTGGGCCGGCATTTACTGTGCGGCCTCATTACTGGGACGATCGATTGATGGCTGAGGTTGCACCGAAGTATATAGAAGAAGGAGATATCATTGTTATCGACGCGGCGGGACATAAAGAGCTTGCTGTATGGGGCTTGTCAATGAGTAAAGCTGCAAACATGGCAGGTGCCGAGGGTGTGGTTATTGATGGCAGCTGTATGAACCTTAACTTGCATGTTCAAGAGCAGCCACAAATACCGGTCTTTACGCGTGGTGTAGCACCGGTCACCAAGGATGCTAATCAACCCGGTTCACTCAATGTGCCGGTTATTTGTGGTGGTGTTATTGTAAATCCGGGAGACATTATTCTTGCAGATGCTGATGGTGTAGTGGTGCTACCACCAGGGCTTGCCGAGGCAGTTATCGCTGGTTGTGAAGCGCATGATGTGCAGGCTAAAGCAGACTCAAAAGATAAGCTTCCTTGGCACCAGCGCAAGAATAGTCTGGAGAAATTACGTGCTTTCCCGGATGTAGAGTGGGATTAATACGGTATATTTGAGAAACTCGCTGCATGCAGAAAATTCTTATTTCTTTAATATTGGCGCTCGCTATTGCCGGGTTTGCTTATCTACTCACGAGTAATGCGACAGATACCCAAGTTAAACAGGCCAACTGTGAGCCATTAACAAGCACCAGCGTCTTAATTCCTGGCGGTACTTTCAAGATGGGTTCGGAGGCATTCTATCCTGAGGAAGGACCGATCAGAGATGTTGAAGTGTCAGCATTTCGTATTGATGTTCATGAAGTGACGAATCGGCAATTCATGAAATTTGTTAAACAAACGGGCTATGTAACGAATGCTGAGCGAACGCCCGATCCGGCATTACACCCTACTATTCCGGTTGAGCAATTGGTGGCTGGTTCGGCGGCATTTAAATTATCGTTTGACAGTAAAGTGGCTGGCAGGTGGCACTTTATACCTGATGCCAGTTGGCGCCAGCCTGAAGGGCCTGGCTCATCTATTGATGAGATGATGGATAATCCGGTGGTGCATATTACCTATGCGGATGCTCTCGCCTACGCACAGTGGACGGGAGGTGACTTGCCCACTGAAGCCGAGTGGGAGTATGCAGCGCGAGGTGGTCTAGAGTCAGCGCAATACAGTTGGGGTGATGTAGCGCCCGATGAGATGCCGATTGCAATGGCCAATACCTGGCAAGGGGTATTTCCTGTACTCAACACAGCAAAAGATGGGTTTTACGGTTCTTCTCCTGTGGGTTGTTATGAGTTGAATGGCTACCGGCTGGCAGATATGACCGGGAATGTTTGGGAGTGGGTCAAGCAGGAAGACTCAGCCAGTCAAGCCAAAAACCTGGGCCTGATAAAAGGTGGTTCCTTCTTATGTGCTGAAAATTATTGCCAGCGATATCGTCCTGCTGCCAGACATCCACAGGAGCTGGATTTCTCAACCAATCACATCGGATTCAGAGTGGTTTACCGTGGAGAGTAATGGCTCTGATTCTTGACAACTCAATAATTAGTTAATATATTAACTATTAATAAGTTAATATTACGGTGTTTATGCAGGACTTCTCCCACTCTTTGCCGATGATGATGAACCGCACGCTGGATAGCGTGCTGCCAGAATTCCGGACAGTATTCAAAGCGTTTGATCTTACTGAACAACAGTGGCGTATCTTGCGCGTGTTGTGGCATGAGAATGGCATCAAGCTCAGCGATATATCGAAGCAAACCTTGTTACCCAAACCCAGTCTGGTTGGCATCATTGATAGAATGGAAGACAAGGGATTGCTGAAACGTATTCGATCCACCTCAGACAGGCGCAGCGTACGCATTAGTACCACTGCAAAAGGACGCCGTCTCGAGGAAAAAATCCAACCGTTGGTGGATGAGTGTTATGCACGTATTGCATCGGGCATAAAACCTTACGACTGGCAGATCATGATGAATACCTTGCAACAAATAATTGATAACACAGAAGCACAGGCTACGCAGAAAATAGCCATGAAAAAATAGGAGTGAGCGTATGAAAACACCTGAAGAGTTGTTTGTTTATAACTGTTGGTACAACGCTGGCTGGGCATCCGAGATTGAAGACGGTAAGCCACTGGCGCGTACCTTTCTGGAAAAGCCGGTAGTCATGTATCGAGGTGAAAGCGGTAACTACGTTGCCATGGACAACCGTTGTTGTCATCGTGCTGCGCCCTTGTCATTAGGGCGTATCGAAGGTGATTGTATCCGCTGTATGTATCACGGCATGAAGTATGACTCAGAAGGCAAATGTATCGAAATACCCGGTCAGGATTTAATTGGAGAGAATTTTGTAGTGCCGAGCTATCCACTGGTTGAGAAGAGTGGCATGTTGTGGATCTGGATGGGCGACTCCGAATTAGCAAACCCGGATGACATTCACGACTATGCTCCTCTGTCTGATCCGGCCTATGTCGGTCTTGAACAACAAATTCACTATGACGCTAACTGGATGATGATCATTGATAATCTGGCGGACTTTTCGCATTTGGCGTTTGTGCACCCAAATACATTGGGTGGTTCTGAAGAGTACGCCTATCAATCGACGCATCAGGACATCGAAAAGTATTATAATGGATTTCAATGGACGCGTTGGCATAAGAACTCGGCACCACCTCCATACCATTCTGTAGTAAGTCCAGAGGGTGAGGCTAAGGTTGATCGCCGTAATGTGGTGACGATTTATACGCCCGGCGTATTTTTTATGGAGACTACCTTCGCACCGGTTGGTTGGGATCCTGACAGCGGTGATACCGATAAAGTCAGAGAATACCGAAACTGTCAGTTCATGACCCCGGAAACACGGAGCACCACACACTTTTGGTGGTGCTATATGAGAAATTATGATCTTGATAATGAGGCTACCACAATTTCCCTGCGGGACAGTTTGTTAGCCGGGTTTATGGAAGATAAGGTCTTGATCGAGCAGCAACAGGTGTTACTGGAAAATAGTGAGCCATTCCAGCCGCGTATGTTAACTGCAGATAGACCGTTCATGCATTTTAGAAAAGTCTGGGATCGTATGATCAAAGAAGAGCGAGAAAAATATCCTCGTAAAGAGATCAAGATTCGCAATGCAATAATTTAGTTATTCAGGGTGATTCTTGATCTTCCAGCGTTGTGATTAAATTCTCGAGTAGCTGGTAGAGTTGCTCCAACTTGTCTTCCCCGAACTGACGGGTGATGATTTCATAACGTTCGGCAGATTTAGGTGCAATTACTGCGAACAGGGCCAGTCCTTGTTGGGTGATGAACAGGGCGTTTTTGCGTTGATCATCCGCTACACTTTGGCGAGATATCAACTCTCGTGATTCCAGATTCTGGATAATGCGAGACATGCTCGGCAGTAACAGGTGACACCTTTTAGCCACTTCTGACATATCCAAGCCGTCTTCTTGTTCCAATACTCTCAAGGTACGCCACTGTTGTGGTGACAAGCCATGTTGCTGGAGTGCTGGAATGAACTCAGCCATTACAACTTCGCGTGCGCGCAACAAGGTCATCGGTAATGACCGGTCAAAACTAAGCAGCCTGGATTTTTTTGACTGCTCGTCGTTATTATCAGGGTCTTTTTTAGAGAGGCTCATCAATCACGCCATTGCTGAGCGTGCCAACGCCATTTACTGTGACTTCAATGACATCTCCGGGCACCAGATACTTTGGGGGGTCAAAGCGTGCGCCGGCCCCATTAGGTGTGCCCGTCGCTATCACATCGCCGGGTTGTAGATGAAAGAATTGAGAAATATAACTAATAATGTATTTGATCGGAAACATCATGTTGGCCGTAGTATCGTCTTGACGCACTTCACCGTTAACCGTTGTGGTGACTTGCATATCCTCATAGTCGGCAGCGCTGAACTCATCAGCAGAAACCATCCAGGGACCTATCGCCCCGGAGTTACAGAAGTTTTTGCCTTGGGTAACATTGAACTTGGCATGTCGCACCCAGTCACGCAGTGTACCTTCGTTCATGATGGTAAGTCCGGCAATGTGGTCATAGGCATTTTCCTCGGTGATTCGTCGGCCTGCTTTGCCAATAATCAGAACAATTTCGCCTTCGTAATCGAGTTGCTCGGATTCCGGTGGACGCCACAGTGGTTGCCCATGCGCTGTCAAAGACTCGGGAACGCGCATAAACAGACTGGGAAATTTTGGTGCCTCGGAGCCATCTTTATATTCAGCATTGCGATTGGCATAGTTAACGCCGATGCAGGCAACTTTGCCCGGATTGGAGATAGGAGCCATCAGTGTTACGTCTTCCAGCTTGATGCTGCCGCTTGTTTCACTGGCGACTTCTCTGGCATGCGCTAATTGATTATTCGTGATGGTGGATTGCAAGTCGCCACCAAGTGCAGCGCCCAGATCAATAACCCGATCGTCTTTATCTAACGCGCCCCAGGAAATTTTGTCTGCAAAGCTATAGGTAATAAATCTCATACACCACCCCTGTTGTCATTATGTAGTAGCCTGAGAAACCATATTCTTGAGGCTGGTCGAGTTGCAATTGTATAGCAAACCACTTAACATGTTAACAATAATAGTTAACGTGTTAATAAAATAGTGCGATAACCATGCAGAAACAGGCTTAAAGTAGAGGAAACGCTATGAAAACACTTGATCACAATCTGGCTGCCGCCAAAGGTTATCTGGCAAACTACGCTGATAATCTCACGGGACATTTCATTAATGGCAATTATGTCGTGCCAGAGGGAGCCGAAACTTTTGACAACTTTACGCCGGTGGACAACAGTGGATTAGGAAAAGTGGTGGCTGGTACGACTGCCGATGTCGATCAGGCTTGCGAGGCGGCCGCGGCCGCTTTTGTGGCATGGAAAGAGTTGCAGGGTAAGGATAGGCAGGAACTGTTACATAGTCTCGGTGACAAGATTGTTGAACGCGCTGAGGAAATTGCTCTGGTGGAATCTGTCGATTGTGGTCAGCCGATCAAATTTATGCAAAAAGCAGCGATACGGGGTGCTGCCAACTTCCATTTTTTTGCTGACAAAGCGGTTGAAGCGGCAGATGGTTTGTCATCGCATCAGGATGAGCACACTAACTTCACGGTGCGATCACCCATCGGCCCGGTTGGCATCATTACTCCCTGGAATACACCGTTTATGTTGTCGACCTGGAAAATTGCACCAGCACTGGCTGCTGGTTGTACCGTGGTGCATAAGCCAGCCGAGTTATCGCCATTAAGCGCGCACATATTGGCAGGTATCTCCAAAGAAGCCGGACTGCCTGATGGAGTGTGGAATATGGTAAATGGTTTTGGTGAGACAGCCGGTAAACACGTGTCCGAGCACCCCGCTATCAAAGCGGTCGCCTTGGTAGGCGATACGACGACTGGTCGTCATATTATGAGACAAGGCGCGGACACATTGAAACGCATCCATCTGGAGCTGGGCGGTAAAAATCCGGTGGTGGTCTTTGACGATGCCGACTTTGAACGCGCACTGGATGCTGTCGTATTTATGATCTTCAGTCTGAATGGTCAGCGTTGCACATCTTCAAGCCGGTTAATTATTCAATCTGGTATCAAAGATAGATTCATGGAGGCGCTCAAAGAGCGCATCGCAAACATCACTGTAGGTCATCCTCTGGATCCTGCAACCGAGATCGGTCCGTTAGTACACAGCGGGCATTTGGAAAAGGTGATGGGCTATTTCGATATCGCTAAAGAGGATGGTGCACAAGTGGCTGCCGGTGGAATCAGACTTTCAGATTTGGGTGCCGGTAATTATGTAGCACCAACGCTTTTTAGTGGTGCTAAAAATGATATGCGTATTGCGCAGGAAGAAATTTTCGGGCCAGTATTAACGGCTCTGGAGTTTGAAACTGAAGAGCAGGCGCTGGCGATCGCCAACGACAGTCAGTATGGATTGGCAGGATACGTGTGGACTAACGATTCAAGTCGAGGTCTGCGTATGGCGCATGGCTTGGAAGTTGGTATGGTATGGGTGAATTCAGAAAACAACCGTAATCTACCTTCACCATTTGGTGGTGTGAAATCATCCGGCATTGGTCGAGATGGTGGTGATTACAGTTTTGATTTTTATATGGAAACCAAAAACGTGTGTATTGCCCACGGTACTCATAGAATTCCCAAGCTGGGCGTTAATCAAGGATAAGACAAGATGGCACATTTTATATTGGAGTACTCGGATAACCTGGGTGAGACTGATGAGTCAATTCAGCAATTGTTTGCCGATTTACACGATGCTGCAGAATCTACCGGTTTATTTCCAAGAAAAGGCCTCCGAGGTCGCGCCTATGTCTGTCATCAATACCGCATGGCTGACGGGAATCCCGAGCATACCTTTGCACATTTAGAGATCAAGTTGGGAGTCGGTCGTTCTCTGGAAGAGCGTAAGAGCGCCGCTGACGTGTTGTTCGCAGTGTATAGCAAGCATTTTGAAGATCATTTCGCTTCGCATGGCATGGCTTTGTCGTTTGAGATGAAAGAGCTTGAGCCTGTCACCAAGTTCAACAAAAACAATATCGCGGACTATATCAGTGCTGACTGAAAGCGAAATACAAAAAGCAGCCGCCGACCTCTATCAGGCTGAGCAAGACCGTATCCAGATAGATCCGGTGACTTTGACGCATCCGCAAATGAATATGGAGGATGCCTATGCCATACAATCGAATTGGGTGGATCAAAAAATCGATGATGGTCGAAAAGTGGTTGGCTATAAGATCGGTTTAACCTCGCGCGCGATGCAGCGAGTCATGAAAATCGAAACTCCGGATTACGGCGTGTTGCTTGACGACATGGTGTTTGAAAATGGTAGTGAGATTCTTGCCGCAGACTTTACCGATCCGCAGATAGAAGTAGAACTGGCATTCGTGCTTAAAGATCGATTGTTTGGTGAAAATGTTACCCGGGAAGAAGTCATTGCCGCAACCGATTATGTTGTGCCTGCCTTTGAGTTGATTGCGGCGCGCAGTTTCCGTATTCATCCGGAGACAGGCTATACTAGAACTGTTTGCGACACGATCTCTGATAACGCGGCTAACGCCGGTATAATTATGGGCGGCCATCAAGTGTCAGCAACGGAACTGGATTTGCGCTGGTGTGGCGCTATCGTCAAACAAAATGGTGTGGTTGAACAAACTGGTCTGGCTGCAGCGGTACTGGATCATCCGGCGAATGGTATTTGCTGGATTGCAAAACGCTTTGCCAAGCATGATATTGCACTGGAGCCAGGACAAATTTTATTATCGGGTTCGTTTACAGCACCGGTGAAGGTCAAGGCAGGTGATAAGATTACCGCTGAATATGGGCCGTTAGGCGACATTTCTGTCAATTTCATATGAGTTCGGGTCATGTCGATTAAGAAAAATAGTTTTAAACACTCCTTATCCGCTGAAAAACCGATGTTTGGCTTATGGATGGGCATACCTGATACCACTGTGGCCGAGATTGGAGCTGGAGCAGGGTTTGACTGGGTCTTGATTGATGCTGAGCACGGACCGTTCGATCTGAATTCTGTGTTACATCATTTACAAGCCATTGCGCCGTATCCAGTTGCTACCATTGTTCGCCCTGTTGAAGGTCAAACCGCATTGATCAAACAATATCTTGATATTGGTGTGCAGACATTATTAATTCCAATGGTAGATTCAGCCGAACAGGCCGAGCAATTGGTGCGGGCGGCGTATTATCCGCCATTGGGTATTCGTGGTCTGGGCACCTCAATGGCCAGAGCAGCGAACTGGAACCGTACACCGGATTATTTGCAACACGCAAACGAAGAGATTTGTTTGATTGTGCAAATAGAATCTGTTGAAGGCTTGAAAAATATTGATGAAATTGTGGCCGTTAAAGGCATTGATGCGGTTTTCATTGGCCCTTCAGATTTGTCGGCCTCGATGGGCTACATTGGTAACCCTGGCCACCCTGAGGTGATTAGTGCGATTGAAAGTGCTTTTTCGACAATCATTAGCGCAGGTAAGCATGCTGGTGTTTTAGCGGTGACGAAAGAGTTGGTGGAAACCTATGTGGCTGCGAATGCCAGTTTTATTGGAGTGGGCGTCGATGCCGCTTTGCTAGCCAATGCCACGAAACAACTGGCAGCGGACTTTATTAGTTATGTGGATAGCGAAAAGTCGGCAGGATACTGATATGAGTTTGTATTATTTGCAAAAAGTATTGTACGAATTAAACCGCGATCCCGCCGTACAGCAACAGTATCTGGAGGATGTTGATAGCTTGCTGGAAAAATACTCTCTCAGCGAAGAAGAGCGTCTGGCATTAATAAAGCCTGATATAGGTTTGTTGTATGTGTTGGGTGTGAACGGTCAAATACTGATGCACTTTGCTGCCTTTCATAAAATTGAATGGGACGACTATCTGCAATCAATGCGTGATGGCGTTACCGCGCATGGGCCCGTGCGTGCCGGTGTATACGCAATGACCGGCGGTGGTGATAACTTTACCAAAGCATCCGAAGTAAAGCAGGAGTCGGACTAATGCCGTTAGTTTATGCTGGAGTTTGTAGTCATGCGCCTGGAATAACTGCTCGTGCCGAGCGTGCCGACCCAGTCGTCAGAGATGAGTTTTACGCCAATCTCCAAATAATGTCTGAGGATATAAAAAACTCGGGTGCCGAGGCCTTGATCGTCGTGGGTGCGGAACATTTTGCCAATTTTTTCATGAATAATATGCCGGCCTTTTGTATTGGCATGGGTGAAGAATATCAGGGGCCGATTGAAGATCCGGAATGGCTCAAGATACAGCCGCACAAAGTGCCCGGTACGCCTGATCTGTCGATGCGCATCATCTCGGAAGTGATGCAGACAGTAGACACCGCATTCGCTGAGGAGTGGAAGTTTGATCACGGCATTATGGTACCGTTACATTTTTTGACCCCGGAATATGATTTGCCCATCATTCCCGTAAATATAAACTGTCAGGGTCCACCACTTACACCGCTGCATCGCGCCTGGGAATTTGGTGAAGCCTTGAGACGCGCTTGCGATGCGGTGCCCGAAAAAGTGGCTTTAGTGGGTACTGGCGGAATTTCACATTGGCCAGCCACACCCGATTCAGGAAAAATTAACGAGGCTTGGGATCGTGAATTCCTTGAGAAATTCAAGCGCAATGACAAGGACGCAATGCTGGCCTATGACGATGTAGAAACGTACAACGATGCCGGGCAGGGCGGGTTTGAGATTCGCACCTTTATTGCTGCAGCCGCTGCAGCAAAAGGCGCTACCGCTGATGTACATTTTTTTGCACCGATACCGATTTTTGCAGTCGGTTGCACCTGCGCGCGTTTTAACTTGTGAGAATCCGTTCTCACCGACTTGGAAAATTATGCGCTCTGGCGGCTATCAATGTGCACTTCAATCTCTTGTGGTAGAACAAACCATCTGAGCTTCTCTGCGCTGGCAGGCAAGTCTACAGTGAATCTTTGCTCTTCCTGTCGCTGATAAGTCAGTTCTTTTTCTGCCAGTTGGAGCATTTTATGTAAAGGCTCGCTGTAAATTCCAGCTGCGGAATTATTCATATTTAGTTCTTCTATACGCACTTCCTTTATATCGGTAGCCATTTCGGGTTTTCTATTTTGGAAACACCAATTACCACTATCGGTATTGAATTTATAGTACGGCAGCAAACGCCATCCGTGCATAGCAATGAGTTCCAGCGCATCGAGTAGGTAGGAAAAGGTCTCTTCATCGATAAAGTAATTGAAATTAAGTCGAACCCAACCCGGCCTCATAATCATCAAGCCATTGCCTAGTTCGGCTTCCAGTGCCTTACTGTGTGCAATATCCATCCCCAGCAATTCGTGACCATATGGGCCGGCACAAGAACAGCCGCCTCGTGCTTGTATACCAAATAAATCATTTAACAAAGCAACAACAAAACCGTAGTGTAGATCTTTATCAGCATGCTTGAAACGTAAAGAAAAAATTGCCAGACGATCACATTCCTGATTGCCGAGGATTTCAAGGTTGTCGATTGTTTTGAGTCGATTCAAAGCTCGTTGGGTAAACGAATGCTCCAGTTCTTCAATCTTATCCAGACCGACTTCCTGTTGTAGCTTGAACACGAGGCCGGCCCGGACAGATTCAACAATACCCGGCGTGCCACCTTCTTCGCGTCGTTCTGCATCATCAAGATACTGATGATCATCCGGTGTCACATAACGAACCGTGCCGCCACCAGGAACGGCAGGTACACTGTTTTTTAAAAGTGATTGTTTGACAACCAGTATACCGGGTGTACCTGGCCCGCCCACAAACTTGTGGGGAGAGATAAAAGCAGCATCCTTGAAACTTTCATGCTGCATGTCAGGGTTCATATCAAGAGCGATATACGGGGCTGCTGCTGCATAGTCCCAAAAGCTGTACGCGTCGTACGCATGCAACAGTGCCGAGATAGTATCAACCTCACTTTTTATCCCGGTGACATTTGATGCGGCAGAAAAGCTACCGATTTTTAGGGGTCTGGAGTGGTACTGTTGAAGTTTTGTTGTCAGTATTTTCTGATCGATTTTGCCGCTAGAGTTTAGCGGGATTCTCACTACATCTGCAATGGTTTCACGCCAGGGTAACTCGTTGCTATGGTGCTCATAAGGACCGATGAAGATAACGGGTCTTTGTTCTTCAGGTATTGATTGTTTGAGCTTGTATTGTCTATCCAGATCAGCTGGTAATTTGATATTGAGAATATCAATTAACTTATTGACGGCGGCCGTGGCACCCGCACCGCAAAAAATAATTTGATCCTCTGCACGTGCGTTAATAGCCTGTCGAATGATCTCACGGGCTTGTTCGCGGAGTGCCGTACTTTGTGCACCAGTGTAAGAGGTTTCGGTATGGGTGTTAGCGTAATAAGGTAAAACTTTATTTTGTATGTATTGTTCGATAAAACTCAGACTTCTACCGGATGCTGTGTAGTCGGCATAAACTAATGGCTTGGATCCAAAGGTCGTGTTGAGAATGGAGCGTTCACCGATCACCGCGTTACGGATAGAGTGAATCAGGGCAGTGTTGTTCATCAAGGTCCAGTCTGGGCTATAAGAAATGGTATTTTATGTGGATTTATTGTGAATTATGTGCCTAATACGAGCACAGTCGCGTTAAAAAATAGCATATTATTCCTTTAAATCTATATTATAGGGAACAATTTTCAAATAGGTGTTGTAATCTGCATGGATAAGCTGGATAAAGAGATTTTGAAACAAATTCAGGTAGACGCAGTATTGCCGGTTGGTGTCATCGCAGAAAAGATTGGCATATCAAAATCGGCTTGCTGGCGTCGCATACAAAATCTTGAAGCAGATGGCGTCATTCGCGCGCGAGTTGCCTTGCTGGATGAGGAAAAGGTTAACTTGCCATTGACGGTGTATATTTCGGTGCGCACCAACCAACACAACGAAGACTGGATGACAACATTTCGCAACGTTACCAGTAATATTCCCGGTGTGCTGGAAGCTTACAGAATGAGTGGTGATCTTGATTATCTGATTAAAGCTGTTGTAAAAGACATGAAAGATTATGACGATTTATACAAAAAACTGATTGCCGCAGACTTGTTTGATGTGAGTGCCAGTTTTGTCATGGAGACCATGAAGCGTACGACGTTATTACCTTTGGATTAAATTTCAGATGTGTGGTGATTACCCAATGTGATTCATAGTATGAAATAGTCGGTGAGCATCTTTGGTATGTATAGTGTGGTGATGCATACTCTTGGCATATTGTCACTTTAGTCTGGAAGAAAGTATGGATTCACAGCATCAATTTGTAGAGTTGGCGGTAGCTGGTGGTTGTCATCACAATGAACTGATCACAGACAATGATGAGCTCGAATATCTGAGCACAGATGTTTATCGCTCAGGTGATAGACCCGTTGCAGGAGTTCGTCCAGCGAGCATTAAGAGTCTGGCAGCTGCTATCAAGGCAGCCAATAACAGCAAGTTGAAGGTCGTGCCCAGGGGCGGAGGCGCCTCCTACTCCGATGGCTATGTAACTCAAAACCTTGCCTATGTCGTACTTGATCTTCTGGATTTGTCTGATATTTCAATTGATGATACCAATGCGGTTGTAACGGTAGGTGCAGGTGTGACCTGGGCACAGTTGAAAAACAGCCTGGATGCTGAAGGTTGGCGAACGCCTTTTTGGGGGCCATTTTCAGGCATAGCCGCTACAGTGGGTGGTTCACTAAGCCAGAACTCAATCAGTCATGGTTCGGGCGGTTATGGTATTTCAGCCGACTCGGTGCTTGGTATGGATATTGTGCTGGCCAACGGTGAGATACTTACTACCGGTGCAGCGGCGGCCGGGGGTGCCGCTGGAGTGCGCCATTTTGGCCCTGATCTGACCGGTTTGTTTACTGGAGATTGTGGAGCATTTGGTATTAAAGCCAGCATTACCCTACCTTTAATTCGTAGCAAGCCTTTCTTTCGTGCGGCTTCATTTACCTTTGCAGATTTCGCCTCGTTACATGCTGGTATGCGTGCCAGTTCATTGGAAGGACTGGATGATGAAAACTTTGCTCTGGACGCTGCTCTGAGTCAGGGCCAGCTGGGCAAAGAAGAAAATGCTGGTCGATATCGTGAAATGATAACTACCGTGCTGGATACCCATGGTTTGTTTCGTGGTATTCCACAATTGTTCAAGTTGGCTTTTGGTGCCAGGCGCACTGTTAAAAAAATTAAATTTGCCTGTCATTACATTATCGATGGATCGAGTGATGCCGAGGTGAAAGCCAAGTTGTCTCGCTTGCGCGATATAGTCTCGCCTCACGGGGACGAGATTATGAACACCGTTCCCAGTGTCGTCAGAGGCATGCCCTTTGCGCCTCTCTTCAATACCCTAGGGTTGGCGGGTGAGCGCTGGGTACCTTTACATGGTGTGATGAGTCATCGAGAAACTCCTTTGTTTCATGCGGCGCTACAAGAGTTTTATGAGCAGCGCAAAGAGGATATGGATCGTTATGGAATATGGACAGGTGGAATGTTTACCAGTGTCGGTTCGAGTGGTTTTCTTTATGAGATTGCCATTTACTGGCCCGATGCGCGCACGGTTTATCACGAGCGAGAAGTAGATGCAGAGTATCTGGCAAGCCTACCGATCTATGATGACAATCCGGAAGCACGAGAATATGTAGATCGTTTTAAATCAGATCTGATCGAGTTATATGTTAAACACGCTGCCAGTTTCTTTCAGATAGGCCGAGCCTATGATTACCAGCAACGTCTCAATCCTGCTGCAGCAAAACTGGTAACCGCTATCAAAACCTCGCTTGATCAGGATGGGATTATAAACCCGGGTGTGATCGGATTGGATTGAGCCGGTTTTTATATCGCCGTTGCGACTTCTATGACGGCTCGTTCTGCAGATTCCATGGCACCTTCCATGCCACGCTGAGTAACGGCGGTGTGTTCACCGCAGAAGTAGAGTTGTCCGTGCGGCTTACTCATCTCTGGTAGTAGCGTGCTGACCTGCCCTGGTGCTGGTACAGCCCAGGCACCGGCGGAGTAGGGTTCCATCCACCAGGATTTGTAGTCGCCAAATTCTAGCTGGCCTTTGGCTGCCGGTCTTATTTTTTCAATTTGTTTGATCACCGCTTCGGCGGCACCTGCAGGTCCAAGACGATCAAGGCGATCTGCTCCCCAGCCACGCACACTGACGGCAAGTCCTGTCACTTCGTTGTTATCTTTGGCGAATCTGGCCGCATATATGGCGCTGGCTAGCCCATTGGTCCACATTGATTCTGATAAACCATCTTTCTCCCAGAAGGGGGTGCGTGGCACCAGAAACAAACGCGAAACACGTGAATATTGAAGAGACTTGACTGCGGTGCGTTGCACTCTTTCCAGTGTGGGCGTAATCGATATATTGCGAAGTGTGGCGAAGGGCACACTACTGATAATGTGTTTGGCTGACATTGTTGAGCCATCGTCAAAGCGTACCATCGGCGTTGAGCTGGTATTTATCTCGGTAACTGCCCGGTTAAGCATGACTTCTTTTTTCAGGTTGCCTGCCATAGCTTGCGGTAGTTTCTGATTGCCTCCAACCACGGTGTATTGAGAGCGGCCGATTTTTACTTGCTCGGTTATCCAGCGGTTGTTAAATAACCAGGTAAGTGCCGAGACATCTGCGGCAGAGGTGCCAAAGCTTGGACTATTGTCCCAGGCAAGCTTGATCTCTGCATCAGTGAGGCCAAGTTGTAAAAAATAATCCTGTAACGGAATATCGTATTTCGAATAGTCAGGGTTAAGCCAGTCGGCTGCTGTTGGGAGAGGGTTTTCCTTCAGTTGTGAACCAATAAGTCTCCATGGCATGTGTTTTCGTTTTTCTTTTTCGAAAGGGTTTAAGATCGATTCTGCCCATTGGTCGGACGCTACTACTTGATCATTGATGACCAGTTGCAAAGGACTGCCGGCAGCAAGACGCGGAGTGTAGTCCAGTAACTCAACCCCGAGTTTTTTGGCTGTATTAATTGTGCGAGCATAGCCGGAACCCATGGTATTGGCACCGTATTCAGGGTGTCCTGGCAGATCAAAATTGGTGTGCACGCGACCACCCACTCTGTCACGAGCCTCTACCACCTGAACGGTTGCGCCGATTTCTTCAAGTAGTGATGCGGCATACAGGCCGGATAGTCCCGCGCCAATAACAATTACGTCTACTTTAGATTCTGCGGTAGCGGCATGTGCAGTTGGAAGTCCTGAGGTTACCAGGCCAGCGGCAATGCCTTTGAGTGCGGTTCGGCGAGTAATCATTCTGTTTTTTTCCCGTGTTTAAATCACAAGCGTGATCAGTTTGTACTCAACAGAGGTTATACTAAAATAAACCCTACCAACATTATATTTTAGTAACAATTTATCAGGAGTCTGCATGACAAGTTATACCAGCTGGAGCCGTTTTTCCAAAAGCATGCATTGGTTGATTGCGATGTGTATTTTTGTCGCAGCTATGTTGGGCTGGATCGCACACGAATCGGCAATGTCGCCGGGCAAGCTGCAGTTATTTTTATGGCATAAGTCGGTGGGGATTACCGTCCTGGGCTTGATGTGTTTACGCTTGGTCTGGCGTCTTATCCATGCAGCCCCGCAAGACGTTAGTGGTATGACTGCGCAGGAGTTGAAACTAGCCAATCTTGGTCACTGGGTTTTATACGCCTTTGCCATTTTGTTACCGCTTAGTGGCTGGATATTAAATTCAGCGGCTAATTATCCCTTCAGATGGTTTGGATTGTTTGAAATACCCATGTTAATGGGGCCAGATAAAGACATTCAAACAGCGGCTACCAGAGCGCATTGGACACTGTTCTGTATTCTAGCGGCGTTAGTGGCGGGGCATGTGGTTATGGCATTCAAGCATCACCTGGCTGGTATTCCATTATTGTCACGAATGTTGCCTGAAAGGTTGGGTATTGTTCCTACACTCGCCTTTTTGTTGGGCTTGAGTGCTGCCTGGGTTGGCCTGGCTTATACCATGTCGTATTCAACGCCTTCGTCTAGAGCGAATCAAGACCAGTCAGCAGGGCAAGCTGTTACTCAAGAGTCTGTGAGTGGTGTTTCTGCTGGGGCCAAGACCGCTCCACTATGGGTAATGGACGCCGAAAGCAGCTCGTTAACGTTTATTGCTACTTACGATGATATCGAATTTAAAGGTGGGTTTTCAGAATTTGCGCCAGTGATAAATTTTGATGCCACCGACCTGGCAGGTTCAATCTTTGATGTCAGCATTAATACCACGACCGTAGATACCGATAATTACGATCGTGATGAACTGCTGCCATTGACGGATTGGTTCTGGTTTGAAAAATATCAAGAAGCTACTTATGTCGCTACCAGTTTTGAATCACTTGAAAGCGGGCAGTATCGAGCCAATGGAATACTGGAATTGAAAGGTGTCAGTAAATCCGTGCCTCTGGAATTCAACTGGGAAGTTGTTGATGAAAATACGGCAACGCTGGTCGGTACTGCGGTTGTGAATAGGAGAGATTTTGCTATTGGCGATGGTGGTTGGTTCGATGACCCGACCGTGGGTTATGAAGTCAAGGTTATGGTTGACTTGATGTTGACACAATCTAATTAAAGGACTGCTAAGTCAGCGTTGTAAGCTTTCAGTCGGGCATTTCCACCAAAATAACTTCAACATCAGCCAGCCCTTCGCGCAGCTTTTTCACCTCTGCATATTCATCTGAGTTCCAGAAGGTTTCTGCCGCTTGTTTATTTGGCCATTTAGAGAGTGCTACTGAGGTATAACCTTCCAGAGTACCTTCAAGAAGCGTTGCGCCCGGTGCCAGTATCAGATATTCACCACCGTGTTTTGCCACGAGTTTGGCCGCTTCAGTTCCGTAACCATCCCTGAATTTGTCGCGATCGTTGATTTTGGCAGCGATTATCATGTAAGCCGGCATGTTTAACTCCATAGCATCAAATTGAGGTCATATATTGATTGCAAAGGGTGTATTTATCAATCTCTAATTTGTTCTTAGTTACCTTCTCGTATGAGTAGGTATAAAGATAAGGCCGATGTAATATTCCTACCAAGAACGTAGTTGTTCTACAGTGTATTCAGCGCAGAGTAATATTGTATTGTTTGTATAGCTGTATCAGAAGCCTTTGGTAGCTCTGGCATAGATTTTGTATGTTTGTAGTGATGACATAAAAATATCAGGAGGTTCAGATGAAACTACGCTTTAAAATCCCGCTCTATTTGCTGGCTCTTCTGAGTCTGTTGTTGCTAGTGAGTATGTTTACGCTTGGTTATAGTGCCCGCTGCCTGCAACCGACACCAACAGATCAACAGGATAGCCTGATCCAAGCAGTAACCTATAACTGCTACGGTGCCTCTGAGGTTCTGAATATTGAATTGATTGAGAAGCCGATTCCTGCTGCCAACCAGGTTCTGGTAAAAGTCGAAGCCGCATCTGTTAATCCACTTGATTGGCATTACATGCGTGGTTCGCCCTATGTAATGCGCCTTGTCAGTGGTATAGGAAGACCAAAGGTCAGGGCGTTTGGATCTGACTATGCAGGAGTGGTTGAAGAAGTTGGCAGTGATGTATCTGATTTTAAAGCGGGCGACGCGGTTTTTGGTACAGCAAACGGTGCATTTGCTGAATATCTGGTCGTCAATCATGATAGAGCCATCGCCATCAAGCCTGAGTCGATATCATTTGATGAAGCCGCCGGGGTTTCTATTGCTGCAATCACAGCTTTACAGGCGTTACGTGATAAAGGGACTATTGCAGCTGGGAATAAAGTACTGATAAATGGAGCTTCTGGTGGCGTTGGTACCTATGCAGTGCAATTAGCAAAATCGTTTGGCGCAGAAGTTACGGGAGTAAGCAGTGCCAGAAATCATCAAATGGTTTTTTCACTCGGGGCGGATGATATGGTCGATTACAGAGTAGAAAATGTGGTTGATCGCGACACTAAGTTTGACCTTATTGTAGATAATGTAGGTAATTTTTCGCCTTCAGAATTTCAAAGAATTCTAGCTGATGATGGCACGTATGTATTAGTAGGGGCTACTGCTGGTGATTGGATTATGCCTTTCAAAAACATAATTAAACTTCAATTTATCAAGCCAAAAGCAGGCCAGACTTTTAGCAATTTAATGGCGGAATTATCACAGAATGATCTAAAGCTGTTGTCTGAGCTAATGCAGAATGGAGAGCTGAGGACAGTTATTGACCGCACTTACAGGCTTGATCAAGTGCCAGCAGCGATTGATTATTCAGAATCCGGCCGTGCTCGAGGTAAAATAATTATTAACTTCTAGATGTATAAATTTTCTTGTGGTGATTTAAAAGGTGCTCGATACTTCGAGGCTAAAAAATGGATCAAAGCCTCGAGAGCGTGATTCTGTGAAATCCAGTACGCCAAGATCACGTCGATCGGTAAACAATTGACGGGTGAAATCGTCAGTGCCACTGAATAGGTTCACAATGGACGGGGTTACTTTCATACCATAAAAGTTTTTATGCTCAATAAATATACTGCTTCTGGGACCTTTGAATTCGTATTGACCAATGTTGTTTAAACGATAGCGAGGAGCATCTTTGTCTTGGCTGACACTAAAGCCATAAGCCCATTCCGTATCCGGGATATCGTGGCGAAAATCTAATCCCCAATAGTATTTTTCATCGCCGTTCAAGCGCCGGCTAATGCCTGTCAGTGGATCATCCACTTCAGATTTTTGTAAATCCAGGCCAATAATCAGTTCGGTGCCTGCATAGCCCCAGCGGTCTCCTTTTACTGTGGTATTTGTTGTTAAGCCATACTGATAAGCACTGTCTATGTTGCCAACCGCGTCACCGCTATCGCCAACGGGAATTCGGTCGACCAGATCCGATATCTTTGAGCCATAGATATTTATGGTGGTGCTATTTCCCTCACCAAAGTCTTTGTCAAACTCAACCTCGGCATACCAGCTTTGGCTTGGAACCAAATTCACGTTACCGGTACTGTTAAGATCATCTATAACACTGACTGATGAAATAAAATCAAAGAAACTCAGTTGACCGACCTCGCGTTCCAGTTTGGTGCGTATGGAGAGACTGTCGTCTGGTTTATAGGTGCTGGATATAAAACCTTTAGGGCGGGTAAATTCCCGAGTAAGTCCGCCGGTCTGGCTTAACTCGGAAAACTCGCCTCCCAGAGAAGCTTGCAAATCCCATTTGTCATTGAGTTTTCGGCTGTGAGTAAGGGTAAGTTCTGAACGTTTTTCTTCAACTCGAGAAGACGCACCTTCGAGGGCGACGTCCGTATAATTTTCTTGCGCGGTTCGAGTTTGAAGTTGTGCTTCAATATCCAGAACATTGAATGCACCTTCAATTCCAATTTGCCAATCACTCTCCTCAGAGGTGTTCCAGGAGTACTCGGTTCTTAGTATTGATTCTGATTCATCTGCTTGACGAGAAAAGCGCGAGCCTTGCACCAGATTATTGGTCTCAAATACTTCAAAAATTGACGCGGTAGGTGATTCTTCAAAGCGATGATAGGCAATGGTCTTCAAGGTACCGTTTGCCAAGGGGAATTCATAATCTGTACCTATTGAGCCATTGGTTTCATCCTCACCGAAAGAGAAGATGGTATCCAGAGTATTCCCACGTGAGGTGATAGCGGTTCGATTCGACAGTTCACGTTCTCTATAATTGTGTCGGTTGTATTCCAGATTGATGTTGCCAGTCCGATCAGCGGCAGGCTTCCAGCTCAGGTCGATTAATAGTCCAGGCGTGTCAGCCTGATATTGTCCGTCTTCATTGCGTGTCTCAAATAAAGTGCCGTCTGCTGCTGTCACTTTTTCTATGCCCCAATTGCCATTTCGCCGTTGTTCATTACGCAGTTCTGCAGAGTAGGTCCAGTTCTTGTATTCGCCAGAGACAGTGGCGTGTATGTGTCCCAAACTGACTGGCTGACGCCGACGAACTTGTGGTGACCATGACCAGGTGCCACTGATTCCAGATGTTGCAGTAATGATGTTTGCGACTTCCCCTGTAAGACCAGGAATATCCAGTGATGCTCCATCCAGAATCTCTATACGTGTGACATTTTTCGCCGAGATTCTACCTAGTTGGGAATTGGCATCTGTTTTACCCGTTATTCGCTCACCATTAATCAGTATGTTTGCGCCTCCTTGACCAAGCCCTCTCTTGTTTTCTGCAAATGAAATCATGAAACCGGGTAATCGTGACACCATATCCAATGCTGTGTTAGGTGCATACTGTGAAAAAAAGTCTGGGTTATAGGATTCACTTGCTGTTAATTCTTCAGCCCTCAATGCGCTGGAAATCAACAGGGTAACTATGAAAAGGCAAGTCGCTAGCCTCATTAGTAAACTATGCATTTATTTTCCGTTGTTGTTTTAATGCGTAAATAAGTAATAGATTAAGTTAAGTATCGAAAGCGTTTTTGATTGTTTTGAACGCTTCACGTTGGCTGGGTATTTGTAAAATTAATTCGCCACGGATTTCCAAGTCATCCAGAACTTTGTCATATTTACCACATAGATTTTTTGGAACAGAGTTTCCATTGATAGTAATTTCATCATCCAGATTAGAGAGCACTGTCATATTATCTGACCATGAGATAACACCATCAGTAAGCATCATTTCTACAATTTCATTCTTTAATTCAGTTTCAATTTGATAGGTGCTTTTAGTATCAGTTTCTACATGATAAGTGATGTAATCAATATTGGTTTTGGGGTCGCGATTTTTATACGCCTTGGATTTTTTGTTCAGATTGCGATTAATCTTGTTATTTATCGTGTTCTCAAGATCTTCATTATAGTTACGTTCCCAACGTTGAATTTCTTCAAGACGTGGTTTTTTATTAGCAACTTCTGCCGCATAACGTGCCATATCTGCCGCGTAATACTCCATATTGATTTGATACTGTTCCATTTTGGCTTGAAAGTCTTTCATATCAATATAGGTATGCTCGCCTGCCAGTTCGCAAGACTCGCACCAGCCAGGGCTGGGCGGTTGGGGAGGTGTGGGTAGCGAAGATATCTGGTTGATAATATTCGGGGTTTTATCAATATCGTACCAACCATTATCTACCAGCACCCAGCGGCTACCATCAGCGACTTTCTTGATAGTAAAGCCACGGTTGTCAATTCTGAGGGTTTCAAAGTGATAGTCTTCATTATGAGCTGATGAATGGCGATCTTCTTTGGCGGCGTCGTTCGTTTGCATTGATGCAGCAATTGATGAAGAGCCGATCACCAGTGAAGCGATGAGGGTGGCGGTAATCACTGAAAAAACGATCTGTTCCGGGCGTTTTTGTTTTTCAATCGGCCCGACCAGGCGTTTCAATCTGAATAGTAATGGTGTTTCCTGGTCATTGGCAGCCATTGCCATTTCATTGTGTTCTTGCAAGCGTAAGCTCGCCAGACCGAGCACGAGTGGATGGGGGTTATGTGTTTGTGAAACTGCCACATCATCACAGGCTTGTTCTCGGTTTTCATCAATATGGCGACAGATTATGTGGATGGCAGGATGATAGAACAGCACCGTCTTGATGCAAACCTGAATCAAATTAAGCAGATAGTCAAAGCGTCTGATATGTGCGAGTTCATGTAGCAGGATTGCCTCTATTTGATCCTGTGGCAACGAGCTAAGAAAACTTGCAGGAACCAACACGACAGGTTTGAAAAATCCGATAGTCAATGGCCCATCAACATGCTTTGAAATCAATAATCGGACTGTAGTCGTCACACCTGAGTTTTGTGCCAGCGCAAGAAATCGATCCATCCAAAAGCCGGAAACAGGTGTAGTCCCTTTTTCTTTTAACTGCTGGGTTAATAAAAATGCGCCAAAATAGCGGGTGGCCATGAACAGAAAACCAATACACCACAAAATGCCAACTAGGGGAGTTAAGCTGTTTAGATTTGTGCTGAATTGGTTTTCGTTCATGGTCAATACTTGTAGTGTCTGGCCGGCATTGGCTAAAGACAGCAGCTGCCCATTATCACTTGCCAGGATGGAAGGAATGCTCGTGCCGGGCAAAGTGTAATAAATAGCAAATGTGATGAAAAAGCTGATTAAGCAGAGACCAAGGCAGAGCATTTGCACAATATAATGAGAGGCTGGAGACTTATTGGCGGCAACCGTTTTATAAATCAGCACCAGCGACAAGGCGATAATTCCCTGCCAAACGCTGTGTACGATCGCCCAGCCAAGGCTGTCCAGAAAGTGCGCTGGTAAAATCTGAGTCAGGTTGATCATAGTATTCTCCACTTTATCCATTGCTCTCAAGTTCTTTAATGAACTGTTTAATTTTCTTTATTTCGTCTTCACTGGTTTCACTATTACCCAGTGCGTGCATAACCAACTCGGATACCGAATCACCAAACGTGGTTGCAACGAAACTGTCCAGCAGATGTGACTTGGTGTCCGCTTCGCTAACGTTAGCGCGGTAGTTAAAGGATTTTCCTTTACCTGGCTCCCGCACCACCAGACCCTTTTCCTCCATGCGCTGCACTTGCTTGAGGGTAGTGGTATAACCAACGTTACGAGCCTTACTCAGTGATTCATGTATTACTTTTACACTGCAGGGCTGTAGCTCCCAGAGAGTATTTAGAATGGTCGTTTCTGCGTCTGATGGTTTGATTAATTTAGTCATGCGGTGAAGTTACACGACAACTGTCGTATTGTAAATATATAATGCGACAATTGTCGTAGTAATCTTCTGTTTTTACATTTCCGGGGTAATGCCACCCCAGATGACATTGGTGATTCGCCAGCCGTCTTTGAGCTTATAAAGAATGAAAGCTTTCATATAAGCTGTCTTTGGTGAGGCTCGATGCTTGTGCGTTTTAACCATTGCCATATTGCCAAAGATTTCCAGGGCGGTGACGTAGGGTACGTAGTCATCGAGACCTTTACCGTCAAAGTTGAAATCCGGCGTATATACGATTAACTCACCCTGGTCGTTAACACGTTGGTACTGAACTTTGTCGGAGACGCAGGGTTGTACGCTTTCCGGTGTACCACCTTCCCGGTCCCAGCTGATAAAGCAATCGATGGCAGCTGCTATCTCGCTGCGATCACTGGCCTGAGCGGCACTTATGCTCAGGAGTAAGAGTAAGGCTATTGCTACTAACTTTTTCATGATATTTCCTTTTAAAGTTTGGCTTGATGCCATTAACAGTTAAACTTGAGTCTGAAATCATGCTGCTACGCTGTATTCAAGTCGTTGAAGACTGGTGATTTAGGATGATATTTTATGATTGTCCTTTTAAACCATAGACTTACAGTGGGTAGATTCCGCGTCAGGGGGCGGGTTTTGTACTATGCGTTTGCAAATAGCAGACATTATTTACCATCAGGAACAGGGCACGCTTACCTCAGCGACAGCCGAGGTTGTACTAGAGCCTAAAGCAAATGCTTTGCTGAACTATTTATGCGACCACCCTCATGAGGACTTGAGTCGTGATCAGCTCATGCAAGATGTGTGGCGGGGACAGGTCGTCAGTGATAATGCGATCAACCGTGTGATTGTTCAGCTACGAAAAGCTTTGGGCGATGAGCAAACACCAAGAAAATTTATCGCCACAGTACCTAAGCTGGGTTACCGTTTTATTGCCGATGTAACCAGGCTGGAAGAGGAAAAGCCAGATGCTGTAAGGAGTGCTGGTTCGAATAATCGGCAACGTTACTGGTTATTGTTATTATTTGGCGTACTTGGTTTGCTGGTGTTGTTTTTCATCATACGCGGTAACACACCGGACTCCGGTGACAGTAGTAATCAAAAGCTGGCGCCCTTATCCAGATTATCCAATTGGCAATTTGAAGCAGATCTGTCAGATGACCAGCAGCTACTGGTTTACTCTATGAGTGTAGATGATGGCGTCGTGCTGCACCTTACTGATCTACAATCACAGTCAGCAAGAACCGTGAGTGATACTTCCGGTTATGCCTATGCCGGTCACTGGAGTCACGCTGGAGACAAGCTGGTATATCAGTTTATCAAGGATGATCTCTGTGAGTTTCATCAGGTCACGATGCTTGAAGGTCAGCCTCAGCCACCTGAGGTGTTGCAAACTTGTGTCGCTGATTCATACGCCACTTTCGCTTTTAGCCCGGATGACCAGATATTGTATTTTGTTGAGCGACAGGGCCTATATCAGCCCTATGAAATTTTTGCGCTGGACATTGAGCAACAAAATAAATGGCGTTTGTCGCAGCCACTGCCAAGCTCTTTAGGTGCGCACTATCTGGATGTGGATCCGGATAGCGGACGCATTCTGTTACTGGTTGAAGCGTCACCGGGAGACAGCAGTTTGTTTGTGCTTGATGCAGCGGCTAATTCATTTGAAAAGCTATACGACTTTGATTACCGCGTGAGTTCAGCGATATGGGGGCATGAAAAAGATACTGTCGTGCATCAGGGTAAGCATCCTTCATATGAATTAATAGAAACTAACTGGCTGACCGGAAAGTCTACAGTGCTGGTATCAGACAGCAGGCGCATTACCCTTCCGAAACGTATTAATAACCAGAAAGATTATTTGTTTAGTTCTTATCTGAATAATCTGGATATCGTTATTGACGGCGGGACAACCGGCTCATTTAACTCTGCGGTGATGGATTATTTACCCAGCCTCTCAAGAGATGGTCAACGATTAGCCTTCATTTCTAAGCGCTCGGGCTATAGCAAGGTCTGGATCAAAGGCGTCGACTCCGACGAATTAATCAGCATCGAGCCAGATGATACCGGTCGTACCTTTTATAGTCTGGAGTGGTCGTATGATGATCAATACATTCTGGCGAATACCAACAGCGGTGTGATCATCTTCGATGTGGAAAGAAAAACCATCGTCAATACGATTAAAATGCAAGAACAGGCCCATGCAGTATTGTGGTCAGCTATTGGTCGATTCTCGTACAGTTTGCATCAAGATGGACGCTGGAATATATATCAATCCGATATGACTGGAGCCAACCTAAAGCAACTCGATTCTGATTATGCATTTATCACGTCTGACGGCTCGCATACAGCTTATCTGGATCAGGAGCTGAATGTGGTTCTCGAGTCCGGTGAGCTGCTCGGTAAAAGCAATGGTTTGGAATGTACTCGTCCGCTGATCAGATATCAATTAACTGTGCTACTGGATGGCGATAAAATTTATTGTCTCGATGCTAATACGCGTGGCAACTTATTACAGTGGCAAGCGTCAGACGGACTCACGCAGATGCCGGGTGTATTGGAAGGCGCGCATTACTACAGTATTAAAAATTCCCGTTTGGTGAAAACGAATCAGAAGAATGCTAATAGCGACATTATGAGAACAGACTTTTAATGGATAAGCACTACATCACAGCAGAAGAGTTACTCAACGATTCATTTAATCTGGCTGAAAAAATATACCTGAGTGGCTTCCAACCTGACTTCATTATCGGTGTCTGGCGCGGAGGAGCGCCGGTCGGTATCGCTATACAAGAGTATCTGGACTACGTTGGTGTCAGTACCGACCATATATCGATTCGAACCTCGTCTTATACCGGTATAGATCAGCAAGACAAGACAGTCAAAGTACACGGCTTGAGTTATATCGTCAGTAATATCAATGCAGATGACAAGGTATTATTGGTAGATGATGTGTTTGATTCGGGAAGAAGCATTCGAGCAATTTTCGAACGATTACAATTGAAAACCAGACGTAACATGCCGACAGAAATAAAAGTCGCCATGCCGTGGTATAAACCAACAAAAAATATTACGGAGATTACACCGGATTTTTATTTGCATGAGACGGATAAGTGGCTGGTTTTTCCACATGAGCTTAGAGGTTTGAGCAAATCAGAAATTGAAGCGAACAAGCCCGGTATAGCCAATAGCGTTATGCCTTACGTCAAATGACACGGCGTGCTTCTCACCCTGAGAAAAGACTCTGTTGTGTCTAATGTTATGATATCGAAATTGAATAATTGAGTATTAATGATGACTGACGATCTGGTCGCTAATTATAAAAAGGCTTACGGTAATAAAATTGGTTTCGGAAAATCTCCAGCCTTATTGCTGGTTGATTTTGTACAGGCTTACTTTGATCCGGATTGTGAGTTGTATTCCGAGGTTGAAGATAATCTCGCGTCGGCGTTGCGTCTGGTTGAAGTTGCGCGTGCCGCCAAAATTCCGGTGATCTACACCAACGTGGTCTATCAGGCCCAAGGTCTGGATGGAGGTGTATTTTTCAAAAAAGCCAAGCCATTACATAACATGCTGGCAGGTAATCCTATGGGGGAGTGGCCTGAGGGTCTGCAGCCTGCCGATAATGAGTTGGTCATCAGCAAGCAGTATCCCAGTGCCTTTTTTGGGACTTCATTATCATCAACACTAACAGCAGCTGGTGTTGACACCTTGCTTATTACTGGTGTTACCACCAGTGGTTGTATTCGTGCGAGTTGTATTGATTCCTGTTCTTATGGTTTCAGAACTATCATTGTTGAAGAGGCTTGTGGTGACCGCCATGATGATCCTCATCAGGCAAATCTGTTTGATATGAATGCGAAATATGCTGACGTTGTGAGCGAGCAGGAAGCCGCAGAATATATACGTAAGCTTTAGCTGAGATACTGCAGAATTTCATCTGCAATTTGTTGTGCATAAACTTCGAACACGGGTGGTTCTATATCTTTGCGTTCTATTAGAGTAGAGTCTGAAATCAATTCGGCTGCAGCAAGACTGGTTTCATACATATTACTTTTAGAGGCGATTATCAGGGTGGGATGAGTGATTTTTTTCATCCTATCCGCGTCGTAACGAAAGGCTGCGGCAAATCCCAGATTCGCGTTTTCACCATTACGTAAATGTTCAGCCAGGTTTTCCATAGCGCGATTCACAGTAACTTTTCCCAGTTTGCTACCTACATTCATTTTCCAGATTCCTGCCAAGCTAGTCACGTCCTTTGTGAATTCTGGTGGTGCAGAATTATTTTTCAACATGTCGGCTCTGTCAGTCGCATCAAAATAAGGTGCGTCTATGAGTAACAGTTTGTTCACCAGCTTGGGATGGCGTAATGAGAGCTCTGTGCCAACCAGACACCCAGTGTGAAAGCCGATAATCTCTGCCGGATGCTCAATATTTAAAGCTTCGAGGGTTTCCGCCATACAGTCTGCCCACTTTTCGATAGATATATCCGCGATTCGATCAGAGCCACCATAACCCGGGTAATCCGGGCTAATGACAGTATGGTTTTTATTTAGGTATGGTGTAGTTGTGTCATAAAACAGCCCACTGAAAGGCATGGGGTGTAAGAATAAAATAGTTTTATTCTGGTTACTTTCTGCGGCAGTAATTCGGCAATGGATTTGTCCAAAACCGGTTTCAACGTAGGTTTTTTTCATGGCAGTTTATTCTTGCCCTATAGACTCATAGTACTCATATGCCTTGATGTAATTTTTACGAATCACGCCGGCCATGAGTAAAACTGGAATGCCGTAGATAACAGGCAGTAAAGCCATTGAATAGCGAATACCGTCTTCGCCGAAGACATTGTCATTGAGTAAGGCAATGGTAGTAGGGCCCAGAAACAGACCAGCCATACTGATACACATATAATAAAAAGCGACAATTTGCGCACGCATCCTGGCAGGCGATATGTTTAACAAACCGGTGACGCCAATAGCCGAGACCATGGCAATACCGGCGGTATTAAAACCGATGACCACAATTGCCATCCAGGGACTCGGCAACAAGGGAAATATTATCCCGGTAACAATAATGATGACGATACCGATCAGGGCGATGCGTACTGTTGCATCCTTGATCCCGGATGCTGTCCACTTGTCAGATAGCCAACCTGCAAAATTGACCGCTAGAGGGCCCATGATTAATAGCGCCACAGCATTCCATGTGGCGTATTGGTAAGCTTCCCATCCCCACGTTCGTTTGAACATGGAAGCACCCCAGCCCTGACTGTAGGCGACGATAGTCATGTAGCAGAACATAGCAATAAACGGAAAGAACAGTTTCCACTCCTTAAAGACATGCTTGAGCATACTCAACAGATTGTCGCCTTCATGCGCATTGGGGTCTGACTCGAGTGGCTGTCTGGGCGGCTCTTTCATAAAGAATATGAATACGGCGAGAACCAGACCTGGTAAACCTACAATAATAAAAGTAAATTGCCAGGGTGCTACGCTACCGAACACGGGCAGTACAATTTCATCCACAGTTTTTGCCCATTTCAAGACAGCAGCAGATATCAGGCCTGCAACCCCGGCCCCGAGTGACAAGGCCATGGTATAAAAAGCAATTGGTTTAGCTCGGCGGTGTTTCGGGAAACTGTCTGAAATCATGGACATGGTGCACGGACTGAGTGTTGCCTCGCCAACACCAATACTCATTCTGGCAAGGAACATATGGCCAAAGTTTTTGGCCATACCGGAAGCGACAGTAGCAGCAGACCAGAGTGCAACACCAGCCGCTACAATCCAGGTGCGCCGTTTCTTGTCTGCCAGCCAACCCAGAGGCAATCCCATGGTGGCATAAAATATGGCGAATGCCGGCCCCATCAGTAAACCTATTTGAGTATCGGTTAAGCCGAGATCGCCTTTTATAGGTTCTATTAATAAACCCAGTACATAGCGATCCACAAAAGAAAAAACATAAGCGATGGTTAGTAATATGACCATGCCCCAGGCGCGTGATGTGGATGGATAGACTCTGTTGCTTGATTCGTTCATAACATTCTCTAGTTATTATTTTTCGGGGTGGCTGGTGATGTAATAGATAACAACCAGATTACCATCATAATCGACTATACCAACTTCGCGTCCTTCGCGTTCATCTTGTGTAATCAGGTGGTCTTCCTCATACACTTTCAGTCCTGCGGCAGTACTTTTTGTTACTACCTCGTCAATTTCAGGAATTTCCACTACGATAGCACCGCGTCGTGGAAATGATGGAGTATCCAGCTCTCCCGATACCTCGGTTAGCGCCATGACCCTCGGTTGGGTTGGGCTGTTTAGCACGGCGAAGCGTAACTTTCTATCCGTTGGTATTTCAAACACATCATAGCTGTATGAGTCGGGTTCAGAATCTTTACTAAACGCCAGCTCAAAACCCAATATGTCACAATAAAAAGACAAGGCACGATCCAGATCCGAGACCAGAAAATTACCACGTTGAAAGCGGGGAGTACTCATAAATCACCTGTAAGTTAAGTATTAATATTCTCGTACCTGACAACATTGCACACCGACATTACTACCGTCGTATAAACGAGCCAGCGCAGCAGGCATATTTTCAAAGCCTTCAATCATGTCTTGTACCGGGCGTATTTTCTCGTCCTGTATCCAGCCAGCGATTTGGTCCATAGCTTGATACCATTGATGTATGTGATTGTAGACAAAGAAGCCAGTCATGCTGGAGTTGGTTGCGCGTAAGCGAGTATAGTTTTCAAGACCAAAAGGAGTGTCTCGTGTGTATTCCGAGATTGAGCCACATAAAACAATGCGCGCGTGCATGGCGAGATTTTCCAGGCAGGCTGACAGAATTTCTCCACCAACATTGTCAAAGTATAGATCTATTCCATTCGGACAAAGTTCTGCAATACATTCGGCTACATCGTCGTGTTTGTAGTCAATAGTGTGATCGCAGCCCAGTTCTTTAATGAAGTTACACTTGCTCTCGCCACCGGCAATACCGATAACTTCACAGCCATACAGTTTGGCCATTTGCACGACCATTGAGCCCACTCCTCCTGCGGCACCTGAGATCACGACCCGTTCTCCTGCTTGTGGTTTACCGATGTCGATCATCCCTGCCCAGGCACTTAAGCCGGTCATACCTAACACGCCAGCGCACAGGCTCCAGGGCAGGTTGTAATCAGTACACTTAAAGAATTTTTCCTGGCTGCTAGCGGCGCTGATTTTGTAAGTTTGCCAACCCATTTGACCTTGTACCACCTCACCTACAGCATAGTCCGGGTGGTTGGATTCAATGATTACAGCGGTACCGCGGCCATGAATTATATCGCCGATGTTGAGCTGACTGTCACCGGTGCGCGCTGTGCCCGCCATGTACATACGCATGACAGGTGCCAGTCCGAGATACAGGGTTTTTGCCAAAAATTCGCCGTCGCCAGGGGACGGTACAGGTTCTTCGGTATAGGAAAAATCGCTTGGCTTTACATTGCCCTCAGGTCTGGCTGCTATGCGCCATTGGCAATTTTTATCATCCTGCATCGACGAGCTAGTTAAGAGACTGGTTGAGTTCTATGAAATAGCCGTTGGGATCAAAAAAGCTGATACCCAACACTCTGAATACGCCACCTCCATCTTTCGGGTACTCGCTTATGTGAGGTTCGCTGACCATTTCAATTCCTTCAACCTCGAGTAATTGCTGGTATACGCCCTCGACATCATCATTGTGCATTACAAATACTATTTCGCCTGCACGGACTCTATTAGGCTCGGGGCGTGGTAGTGGTGCGGGCAAGGGAGGGTCTATATATTGCAGTATGCCCAACATACCTATATAGGGATCGTTGCACTGCAGTAATACCAGACGAGTTTTCGAATCAGGTTCTCCGGCCGGTAAGCCTTTGCCACTGACAATGATTTCCTGATCATAATAGACCTCCATCCCCAGGATATCTTTGTATAGCTTCAGTGGCGTATCCATTTCATTGACCATCATCGTCACGCGACGAAAGTCGGTAGGTACTTTTTTCTCACTCATAATGATCTCGATCCAGTGCAAATGATATAATGTTATACCAATGATACATTATCTATTGCTCAGCCTGAAGGCATCATTTGGATGATCACTAACAGATTACTATGTGTGCCTTACTTTTTGGACCATTTGATCAAACTGTGAACGCATTTTTTCAGAGGCCGGACGACTACATTTGCTCACAATATAAATAGCCAGCGCTGCAAGAATAACGCCCGGGACGATTTCATAGAGATAATCGCTCAGCGAATTGCCATTGATTTGTAACGGCGCATAGACCCAGATCAAAACCGTGCCAGCCCCGGTGAGAATACCGGCCAGCGCGCCGGCACGTGTCATCTCTTTCCAGAACAGACTGAACAGGACTACCGGTCCAAAGGCTGCGCCAAACCCGGCCCATGCATTACTGACCAGAGACAGAATGCTGTTATCCCTGTTTTGTGCCAGCAAGATCGCCAGCACCGCAACGGCCACGATCGACAAGCGACCAGTTAAGACCAGTTGTTTTTCACTCGCCTTCTTATTCAGCAGGGTGTGATAAATATCTTCTGTTAATGAACTGGAGGTGACCAATAACTGCGATGAGATAGTACTCATAATCGCAGCCAGAATGGCGGCTAGTAGGAAGCCGGCAATCAGTGGGTGAAAGAGTGTGGTTGAAAGAACAATAAAAATAGTTTCCGGGTCTCGCAGCGCTAAATCATTGGCCGTAATGAAGGCCAGGCCAGCCAGGCCGACTGCACACGCACCAATCAACGTTACGATCATCCAGCTCATGCCAATGCGACGTGCTGTTTTGACTTCATCCACCGAGCGGATTGCCATAAAGCGCACAATGATATGTGGTTGTCCGAAATAACCCAGACCCCAGGCCATGGCAGAGATTACACCCAGGGTGGTACCACCGCCGAGACTGAGCAAGGCCGGGTCAATGCTTTTGATGGTACTGACAGTATTAGAGATCCCGCCTACTTCAGTGATCGTGACTAGTGGTACCAGTATCAATGCAATAAACATGATGCAACCTTGCACAAAATCGGTGGTGCTGACCGCCAGAAAACCTCCGAACGCACTATAGGCGACAACTACCCCGGCGGTGACAAGCAGCCCGGTCTGATAACTTAATCCAAAAGATGTTTCAAATAGTTTGCCGCCGGCGACAATGCCGGACGTAGTATAGATAGCAAAGAAGACAATTATCACAACAGAACAGATGATACGCAGCAAGTGTTGGTGATCTTCAAAACGTCGTTCAAAATATTCGGGTATGGTCACCGAGTCGGAGGCAATTTCGGTATAGACTCGCAGACGTGGCGCGACTAATAAGTAATTGAAATAGGCACCAATTACCAGGCCTATTCCGATCCAGGCACTGCTCAACCCGCTGAGGTACAAGGCACCGGGTAAGCCCATTAACATCCAGCCACTCATATCGGATGCGCCGGCTGACAAGGCGGTCACAGCAGGACTTAGTTGCCTGCCTCCGAGCATAAATCCGGAGACATCAGCATTGGTGTTTTTATAGGAATAGTAGCCGATGCCGAGCATGGCCAGTAAATACAGAGTGAGGGATAGATAGGCGCCGATTTGCATTGATATATCCTGATTGTTGTTATTATGGGTAGACAGTAAAGTAAGTAACCTTGAGTGTCTATGCTTGATCAATATTGAATACTGGATCATTAAGGATTCATTGACTACACTGAATTTATACAGCAGGGAGTAGCTTCAACAGGATGAATATCCGGGCAGTGTTAAGCACTATCATGATGCTGATTGCATCTGGCGCAGTGGCAGAAACTGCAGTGATCAATGGTGTGGTGAAAAAAGTTCAGGATGCCGATTCAATCACTATTGCAAATACCTCAATTCGTCTACAGGGTATTGATGCGCCCGAACTTGGACAGGATTGTCTGGATCGAAGTGGTCAGGCTTACCCTTGCGGACAATACGCAGCCGGTGTATTGCGCGAGATGATTCTGGCTAAATCCGTGCGTTGTGAGGTGACAGGCATCGATTCCTATCATCGTACGCTCGCGATTTGTTTCCGTGGGGGGGTTAATCTCAATCAGTATCTGGTGGCTCAAGGTTGGGCCGTTGCTTTTGAAAAGTATGATGTGCAATTTGTTTCCGCACAGCGTATGGCGAGGTTGAACAAAAAAGGATTGTGGCAAGGTGAATTTGTACGACCCGATTCTTTCAGAGCTGCAGGCAGAGTGGTCTCGGATTCTGTACCGGAAAAACGTACTGATGGATGTCTGATCAAAGGCAATATCAATCGAAAAGGTGATCGGATTTATCACATACCAGGTTCCAGCAGGAATTATGCCGACACACGCATTAATGAAAAGCGTGGTGAAAAGTGGTTTTGTACAGAGCAGGAAGCGATTTCTGCGGGCTGGCGTGCACCGAGAGGATAAAGAGAAAGGCTGATGGATCAGAGAATTTATTTTGTAGTGGGCGATGTGCTGGTCAATGTGGCTATCGCATTACTGGTGGCTTTGGTGAGTTATTGGCTGGTGAGTACCAACTGGAACATGTTGTTTGCGATGTGGTTGATGATGTTCGTTGGTATGGTGCTGGCCATGTTGTTTGCACTACCTGCCGGTATTCTGTTTGGTGCGATGGAAGTGATGTTGCCGATGAAACTCAGCGGCATGCTGAGTGGCATGGTAGTGGGTATGTGGGCGGCTATGCAACCAATCACATTAGCTCAAGCGATTGGTGCGGGTGGCACGACCGGCTTGATCAGTATTGTATTGGTGTGGTTTCTCAACACCAGAATTCGCGGCATACAAGCGATGGTGAAGTACTAATGGATTTGGCAACGCAAAAAAAATGGGATAAAGCAGCACCGACATTTGACCTGATGGCGGGTAAGGGTGCAGAAGAACGCTGGGAGCCTTTCAAGCGAGAATTATTTTCAACCATGCAGGGCAATGTTTTGTTTCTGGCATTGGGTACCGGTCTGGATATTCCTTTTTTTCCAACAGGGCAAACGATTCAGGCGATTGATATCAGCCCCGCAATGCTTGAGCAGGCACGAGATCGTGTAGCTAATTACGATGGTGAGATTAACGTATCAGTTATGGATGTGCATAATCTGGATTTTGAAGATAATAGTTTTGATCAAATTTTCACCTCGTGCACGTTTTGCTCTGTGCCTGATCCGGTCAATGGTTTGAAGTCGTTAAAGCGCGTGCTCAAGCCGGGTGGTGAGCTATTGATGTTTGAGCATACTGGTAGTCGCTACTATCCGTTCAAGTTGATGATGGATCTGATGACGTTAGTGTCGAGAAGAATTGGACCGGATATGAATCGACCCACGGTAGATAACGTCAGAGCGGCCGGCTTCGACATCACCGAGGTCAATCATATATTTCTGGATGTGGTAAAAACGATCAGGGCAACCAAGCCGGTAACCTGATGGGCTGTGTCTAGCCAGGTTTGATGAGGTAAAGGTAAATTTCGGCGCCAATAAACAGGCCGGCCATCAAATACAGTGTCAATAGTAACCAGGATGTGCGTTTATTGCGCTTTGACTTTTTACGAATAGTAGCCAGAGTGTGAAAGGAGTTTTCACTATGAGTACGCTCAAGTAGCAATTTCTTTGAGCCGGCGATGTGCATGACATTCTCACCGCCTTCGTATTCAGCAAAGATTCCCTTGTCGTCTTGCAATGTAATGACTACCTCTGTGTAAAGCTTCTTTGTTTTCTCTGGAAGCGATTAGTTTCATGCCAAGTGTAAATCAAGCGGCGCGATTTAACTACTGTTGTAACAATATGTTCCAATTACTCAAGTGCGCCAAGTGTTTGTTCAATAAGGTAAATACATGCCCGATGTCGTACTTCATCCCGGTTGCCGTCGAAGTGTTGTGTACTCGTATTCAACTTGTCACTTACCTGCCAGCCAAAACAGACAGTGCCAACCGGTTTTTCTACTGTACCACCACCGGGGCCGGCGATACCCGTCGTGCTGAAGGCAACGTTCGCCCCGGAATGTTGGATTGCTCCACTAGCCATAGCAGCAGCGACTTCTTCACTGACCGCACCATGTTGTAGTAACTGGTTGCGTTCAACGCCAAGCATTTCAATTTTTGCTTGATTGGCATAAGTGATAAAACCTCGCTCATAAACAGCCGAGCTGCCAGAGACATCGGTGATTACTTTTCCAAGCAAGCCTCCGGTACAGGATTCTGCCGTAGCCAGCATCAGCTCGAGTCTGGCCAATGTTGTGACTAGCTTTTCAGCGGCAAGATTGAGTTGATCTTCCAGTGAAGTCATTATTGTAATTCAACTTTCAAGAAAGAATTTTCCCGGTCAATAGCAGTAATTTTGACAGGAGTAATGCTGGAGCTTAGATCATTATTATCAGGAACATCAATTTGTGCCCGTAAAAAATTATTGGTGTAGCCGTGATAGCGCTGGTGGTCTTTTAGTGGCGACTGTTTCGGGCTTTCCCACAGTACCTCTGTTGTGTTACCCAGCGTTTGTTCAAGCACATTTGATTTGAGGCGTTCGGCCAACTCAGCCAGTTGTTTACAGCGTGCACGTTTTATTTCCAGCTCAACTTGCTCCGGCATGTTGGCTGCTTTGGTGCCGGAGCGTGGAGAGTAGGGAAAGATATGAATGTGCCCAAACCCGGTTTGCTCGACAAACTCCATGGTTTGTTGCCACTCCTGTTCTGTTTCACCAGGAAAGCCGGCAATGATGTCGCTAGTGATATTAAAACCGGAAATAGCATTGCGTGCCTGATTAACCAGTTGCGCAAAGTCTTCGGTTTTACAGCGGCGCGACATACGTTTGAGCACGGTGTTACTGCCACTCTGTAATGGCAGGTGCATATGTGGCATCAAACGCGGGTTACTGAATAAATCAAAAAATTGATCGCCCAGATCCCACGGCTCGACCGAAGCAAAGCGTATGCGTGGTATCTCTGTATCGGCAAGAATGGTTTCAACCAGTTGATACAGACTGGAGTCAAGATCGCTTCCATAGCCGCCAACATGTACGCCTGTAAGTACCGCTTCCTGTACGCCTTGCGTGTGCAAAAAGTTGAGTTCGTTAATAATGTCATCAACCGTTCGGCTGATTTCATTGCCGCGCGCGTGCGTCACAATACAAAAAGCGCAGCGGTAACGACAGCCATCCTGCACTTTAATAAAGGCACGCTGTCGATGACGATTATACAGAGCAATATCATCCGGGTTGGTGGCACGTAAAGGCATGGTGTCCGGCATCAGCTGGGTATTGATAATTTCAGGCAAACTGGATTTTTTATCATTGCTGACCACCAGATCAACACCATGAGTGTCAGCGACTTGATCCGGGTTTAATGATGCATGGCAGCCGGTTATCACGAGTTTGGCTGTTGAGTTTTCCCGATGCAGTCGGTTAATCAGATTACGGGATTTACGGGAGGCATCATTGGTGACGGCGCAGGTGTTAAGTACCATTAAGTCGGCATCGATGGCGGTATTGGTGACGGTATGGCCATCGGCCTGAAAGGCAATGGACCATTGTTCCAGCTCCGCCTCATTCAAGCGACAGCCAAGCGCTTTGAGGTGTACTTTCATGAATTGATCAAACTAACCGCGCCGCAGTTATTTTGCCAGTTCTGGGAAATTCATTTCCAACACTTTCCGGGTTTCTTCTTTTGAAGCTTGCAGGCCTAGCTCATCATAGGCGTTGATCAGCATTAGCAACGCCTGTGGAGTGGCGTTCGCATTATGATAATGCTCGACGACATAGGCTGCACGTTTGGCGACCGCCGCATAGGCCCCACGACTTTCGTAAAAACGTGCGACTTCTATTTCGTGGTCAGCCAGCAGGTTACGCAAATAGATCATGCGTTGGCGTGCATCCGGCGCGTATTTACTGTCGGGATAATTTTCAACCAGGGTTTTAAACTGACTGAAGGAATCCTGTATAGGCAAGCTGTCCATTGAGGCGATGTTGCGGTCGAGAAATTTGTCCACAAAGTTTTCCAGCTGGTGAAAATTAGCCAGGCCTTGCAGGTAATAGGCGTAATCCAGGTTTTCATGCCGCGGATAGAGCTTGAAAAACTGATCCAGCGTTTCAATGGCGAGTTCATGCCGCCCACGTTTGTAATGACCGTAGGCATTTTCCAGTCGGGCTTGTTGAGCATAGGGTCCAAAAGGATAACGGGACTCAAGCGTCTCGTAGATACGGATCATTTTGTCATAATTACCGTTATCCCGAGATTTTCTGCCGGCATTATAAAGAATAGCGGCCGGTTCATTGGTATCTACCTCAGCGACCGGTTTATCATCATCTTTGTTGCCAAAAACGCTACAACCGCTGGTTAGAGCGAGAATTAGTGATAAAAGAAGCGCATTTTTCATGAGATTTCCGTCAGTTCGTGCATGTCAATTTACAGCCTGCGTATAATACCTTAGATGTTAACCACAGTCGCCTTCCATGCCATCTGAAATTCTTAATAGTGTCATACCCGCAGAGATGAGAGGCACCCGTTTGGACAGCGCTCTGGCGCAACTGTTCCCGAACTATTCACGATCTCGACTCAAAAGCTGGTTACTCAGCGGGGCAATCAGGATTGATGAAGGTGAATGGCGGCCCAAAGACAAGGTCAAAGGGGGCGAGCAGGTGGTGCTTGAGGTACCTGAAATTACTGAATCTAGTGATTTTGAGGCAGAAATTATTGATTTGGATGTGGTCTATGAAGACGAGGCAATTATTGTCCTGAATAAACCGGCAGGCCTGGTGGTACATCCTGCTGCGGGTAACTGGTCGGGAACCCTGTTGAATGGTTTGCTACATCGTTTCCCGGATTTGGAGCAACTACCCCGCGCGGGAATCGTGCATCGACTCGACAAGCAGACCAGTGGTTTGATGGTAGTGGCGCGCACTTTAAAAAGTCACAAGTTGCTGGTGGAGGCATTGCAAGCGCGAACAGTTGGTCGTCAATACCTGGCGCTGGTCGCGGGTGAGTTGATTGCGGGCTCGACCATCGATCAGCCGATTGGCAGGCACCCAGTGGAACGCAAAAGGATGGCGGTGGTGCCGACCGGTAAAGAAGCCATCACGCACTATCGTATCGAAGAACGGTTTATCGATTACACTCTGTTACGCGTCAGGCTGGAAACCGGTCGAACCCATCAGATCAGGGTACACATGGCGCAAGCCAATCATGCCATTGTGGGTGATCCGGTGTATGGCGGTCGTTTGAAATTACCGCGTGCCGCAAATGATGAGCTGGTTGATAAACTTAAAACCTTCAAACGCCAGGCGCTGCATGCCGAGACGCTGACCATCATCCATCCTGATAGCGAACAAGAGATGAGTTGGACCGCCGGGATTCCGGAAGATTACCGACAATTGTTAGAAGTCATTCGTGCCCATGGCACTGACTAATCATCCCGATTTCATCGAGCCGGACTGGCCCGCACCCGCCGCGGTAAAAGCGGTGGTAACCACCCGCAACAGCGGCGAAAGTCTGCCGCCTTTTGACAGTTTTAATGTCGCGGATCATGTGGAAGATGCTCCCGAACACGTTCTAGCTAATCGCCAGTTACTGCGGCAGACACTTCAGTTGCCTGCCGAACCTGTCTGGCTGCAACAAGTGCATGGCATACAGGTGGTGCGTGCCGAGTTGGCGGCAGAAAGTGAAATTGCAGATGCCTCGACCACTGAAGAAATTAACACAGTGTGTACTGTCATGACCGCTGATTGCCTGCCAGTACTCATCTGT
>CALIRD010000113.1 GCA_938042355.1 uncultured Thiotrichales bacterium | reverse complement strand
CAACCTCACTCGCTTGTACGTATAACCATTGCGCCGCATAGCGCCGGCAAATTGAACAGTTACACTCGGTATAGCTATCAGGCAATTTCTTGAGCGTGAGCTCAACCGCACCACAGTGACAGCTCGCTTCGATCATCCCCTACTCTCCGCCTGTCTTGATCCAGGCCTCGATTTTTTTCTCTAAGACCGACAAAGGGATGGCTCCATTCTCAAGTACCGTGTCATGAAATTTTCTGACATCAAAACTGGCACCCAAAGCTGACTCAGCACGCGCTCGTAATTCACGGATCTTCATTTCTCCCGTTTTATAGGCGAGGGCTTGTCCAGGCCAGGTGATATAACGATCAACCTCGGTGGTAATATTGTTCAAAGAAAGCCCTGAATTTTCTGCCATAAAGTCTATCGCCTGCTGCCGCGTCCAACCTTTGGCATGAATACCGGTATCGACGACCAAACGACAGGCACGCCACATCTCATAGGAAAGGCGGCCGAAGTTTGTATAGGGCGTTTGATAAAACCCCACTTCCAGTCCCAGACGTTCAGCATACAACCCCCAGCCCTCAACAAAGGCAGTGAATCCTCCGTGACGACGAAACTCCGGAAGATCCAGCTCCTGAGCCAATGCTATCTGGAAATGATGTCCCGGGACAGCCTCATGTAAACTCAGCGCCTCCAGTTCATGCAGGGGTCGTGTATCGAGCTTGGTAGTATTCACAAAGTAAAAGCCGGCACGCGAACCGTCGCCTGCAGGTTGATTGTAATAAGCGGTGGTAGTTTTTTCGGCGATATCCAGCGGTATCTCCTTAAGACCGTATGGCATACGCGGAAAACGGGTAAATAGCTCAGGTAACAACCCGTCCATTTTTTTCATAATCACGGCAACCGCATTCATGCGCTCATCGGCGGTCTTGGGATAAAAATCAGGGTTGGTTCTAAGATGTTCTTGCCAGTCCTTGAAGCTTCCCTCAAAACCCGCTTCGCTGATCACCTCATCCATCTCCGCTCGTATACGTTTTACCTCACTCAACCCGATCTGATGTACCTCTTCCGGCGTTCTGTCAGTAGTTGTGAATTGACGAACTTTGTAAGCGTAAAATGCTTCACCACCCGGTAATGAACTAACACCGTCAACGGTATTACATGCCGGCGCGTATTCCGAGTTATAGAAATTAGCAAACTCACTGTATGCCGGAATGACTTTATTTTTAATCAAATCCTCTGCAGTCTTTTTGTACTGATTAAACTCGCTTTTCGAGACAGCATTCGGGCGTTTCTTGAAAGGCTGCATGAAATTGCTTTGCTCAAGATCGCTAACGATATGAGTAGTAATGCTATTCTCAAATCCACGCATGGATTCACAGGGTTGCTTCCAGCCTGCCTCGAGACCCTTCCTGAGCCGGTCAATAACCTGTGTACTTTGCTCAGGCACCAGCGCGAGTCGTTTTAAGTAACTCTGGTAATCGATACTTTGTCGAAAAGGCAATCGTGATGGCATTTGTGCCAGCGACAAATGTGGTGCCCCGCGGTTAGTCATTAATTGATACTTACCGCCGTAATTTGCGCCTTCGATATTATTTTTTAACTGTAACGCCAATAACTCATGATTGAGTTGATTGTCATCTGTCAGCTGTGAGACATTAATAGTGAGCAGCTCTGACTCAAATTCTTTCATCCAGTCAAGTTGTTTTTCATAAGTTTCCAGCGAATAGTCCTCCAGACGGTCGTCATAGTCTCTTATCCCCATACTGGTTGCCCAGGTTGGGTTTGATTCCATCACAAAGCCCCAATACCGGTCCATTAAGCGGCTCAATGCTTGATCCGCTGTCGAATCCTTGACTGAATTGTATGGAGTGCTGGTGCATGCAGAAAACAGAACCAGGCAAATAAGTAAAAACAGACGCATAGCAATACCTGAAAATTATACAAAGCGAGAGTATACGATGAATCCTGTTTACTGCTATCAATTTCACAGGGGTACCGACAGAATAATGAGTCCTGTGAAAACAATAATGAGTCCTGTGAAAACAGAAAAACTCGCTGAGCAAGCCAACTGAATTCCAGGTTATCAATCGTAAAATGCGACTTAATTGATCTATTTTTCGAACTCTTTCAGACTTGGATGATCTGAGTACTACAAGTAAAGATGTCATACATATCACCAATTATAGAGGTAAAAGTACCGCTTATCGGTGATGACTATCGGTCCTTACAAGCCTTTTGCGACCGACTAGATTGCACCTGCTTGAAACTTGGACTAGGGTAATAAACATGAAATACATACTGATCTCGATAGCACTTATCTGTACACCTGCTCTGGCGGGTGTCTACAAATATATTGATGAAAACGGCAACGTGGTTTTCACTGATGCCCCTCCGGTTGAACAAAAAACCGAAGAAGTTGAACTGCCCGAGTTACAGACGAGCGAGAAATATCGCCCAAGCGGATCAACCTACTCAGCACCTGGTGCCAAAAAAAGCGGCAAAAGATCGGGCGCACAACCTCGCTTTGACTTTTCACTCTCACCCGAGGACGGCGCAACAATACGAGCCAATGGCGGCCAGATTACAGCCTCCGTGAATATCACCCCCGCTCCTGAAATCCCCATCATGGTTAACTTTTATCTTGATGGCGCGCTGGTGGCCGAATCTGACAGCACCAGTGCCGTACTGACGGGACTTGATCGCGGCTCTCACAGCATTGAAGCGGAGTTAATCGCCAGTGAAACCGGCATGATCCTGGGTCGTACGGCGCCCAGTAACATAATCATTTTGCGTGCCTCGGTGTTGCGACGCCAGTTGCAGGAAAAACAACGCCAAAATAATCAGTTTGCCTTTCAGGGTATTAACCGCTCTCGATAACTCTTTTTCATACTCTGGCGGCAAAATCTATTTTCGCCAACCGGGATATTGCGTAAACTGCCTTTATGCCCGGCAGCGACACACTAGACCAGCTCACCCTCGAACATTTACATACCGCTACGCTGGTACTGGACAGCAAGCGTAAAGTCATCAAAATGAACCCCGCAGCTGAATTATTACTTGGTCGCAGTACTAAACGCACTATCGGAAAAGTAGTCAATCAGGTCTGTCAATTTCTGGATATCAGCGCTCTGGAATATCATCAAAAAACCAATGATCAACGTGTGATAAGGCGTGATCTAACACTGGAACGACCGCATCAGCCCTCGATAAAACTTGACATGGTCGTCACCCCGGCGCCCGATCAACTAACCGTGATTGAGCTGTATCAACGCGACGAAGTTCTCGAGTCCAAACAACAGGAGCATGCCCTTCAAACTCATTCGGCTTCCTTGCTCAAAGGCTTGGCTCACGAGATCAAGAATCCGCTAGGAGGTATTCGAGGAGCTGCACAACTACTTGAAACAGAGCTGAATAACAAAGATCTGGATGAATATACCCAAGTCATCATTGCAGAAGCCGATCGACTCACTACACTCATTGATAAGATGCTTGGCCCTAACCAACAAGCAGAAAAATCCTGGCAGAACATCCATGAAGCCATAGAGCGTGTCTATCTTTTGCTGGAAGCTCAGGCGGGTAAAAACATTGAGATAATTCGTGACTATGATGTCAGTATTCCCGAATTATTTGTAGATCAGGATCAAGTGGTACAAGCCGTCCTGAACATTGCCCGTAATGCTCTGGAAGCATTAGGCGAGACTGAAGGCTCCATCACTTTGAGTAGCAGGGTATTACGTCAACATATTATCAATAATGAACTTTATCCTATAGTCGCTTCCCTATCTGTTGTAGATACCGGTCCGGGAATCAGTCAGGAGCATCTGTCGGAAATTTTTTACCCTTTGATCACCAACAAGCCTCAAGGCAGTGGTCTGGGTTTATCAATATCGCAATCACTGGTCAAACTAAATGGTGGTGTACTAGAATGCACCTCTCGCGCAGACCCAACACGTTTTGAAATCCTTTTACCGATCGGATCACAGTAGTCATGACAGCAGCCACTAGTAGCAAAGCCTGGATTATAGATGACGATCAATCGATTCGATGGGTGTTGGAGAAAGCGCTCAGTAAATCCGGTTTCGAGACCACCTGCTTTTCAGAAGCAACAACCATGCTGGAGACACTCGAACAACAACAACCCAATGTCATTATCTCGGACATTCGCATGCCGGGTATGAACGGGCTCGAGTTGTTGGAAAAGGTACATCATGACCATCCAACTCTGCCGGTGATAATAATTACTGCCCATTCCGATCTGGACACGACTGTTGCTGCTTATCAGGGAGGTGCGTTTGAATATCTTCCCAAGCCATTCGACGTTAATGATGTCATCGAACAGACCAAACGCGCGTGTGAATCACTAACAACACATCATGATGAACCAGAATTACTACCTACCGCTGGCATCATTGGTGACTCGGCACCCATGCAGGACTTGTTCAGAACCATCGGTCGACTCAGTAACTCTTCGATCGATGTTTTGATCAATGGTGAATCCGGCACCGGTAAGGAACTGGTCGCCCATGCCTTACACACGCATAGCCCGCGCGCAGACCAGCCCTTTATTGCGCTCAATGTTGCTGCAATCCCGGCTGACTTGATGGAATCAGAACTGTTTGGCCATGAAAAAGGAGCCTTTACAGGAGCGCAGGAACAACGCACCGGACGCTTTGAGCAAGCCAATGGCGGCACGTTGTTTCTGGATGAAATTGGCGACATGCCGGCCGAGTTACAAACACGTTTACTACGCGTATTATCCGAAGGCATATTTTATCGTGTTGGCGGACATGAACAGGTAGTGGTTGACGTTCGCATCATTGCAGCTACCCACCAAAATCTCGAGCAACGGGTTGAAAAAGGTCAGTTTCGGGAAGACCTGTTTCACCGTTTAAATGTCATCCGTATCAAATTACCCCCCTTACGTGAACGCAGTGATGATATTCCAGCTCTGGCGCAGCACTTCATGACCAAATCTGCCAGCCGTCTTGAAGTTGATACTAAAACAATCAACCGTGCGACACTGGATATTCTGACCACACTGGAATGGCCGGGCAATGTGCGTCAACTGGAAAACGCCTGTCACTGGCTAACAGCGATGTCAGCGAGTAACGAGATACGTCCAGAAGACTTGCCTGATGACATTAGAGACAGCGAAGGTGTGAGTAGCCGTTCTATCAACTGGGAAACCCAACTCAATGCTTGGGCAAGACAACAACTCGCTGACAACCAGACAGATTTAATTAATAACGCGCAGGAAAAACTGGAATCTGTGCTGATCAGTGCGGCATTGGAAAGTGCCGGTGGCAAGCGTACGGAAGCCGCGCGCTTGTTAGGCTGGGGTAGAAATACCCTGACGCGAAAAATACAATCTCTGGGTCTGGATCTCTAACGACAAAACCCGCTACAAAGCACTCAAGCGTGCAGCAGCATTGATCAGCGTCTCATCTTCTTTGGCAAAACAGAAACGCACCTGGCGGCTTTCTGGCGGCTTGTCATAAAACAAGCCAATCGGTATGGCTGCCACACCAATCTCTGTGGTTAACCAGCGTGCCATACTTAAATCGTCCTTGTTAGAGATCCCGGAATAATCCATCAGTTGAAAAAATGAACCCGCGGCTGGCGTAAATGTGAATCTCGAGTCAGCCATAGCATCGGCAAACAGATCACGTTTGGCTTGATAGAACGTTGGTAATTGTTCGGCATGCTCCGGACAGGCTTGCATAAAATCTGCCAGGGCTAACTGAATCGGCGTTACACCGACAAAGGTGACAAACTGATGAACCTTACGCAACTCATGACTCAGATGTGCCGGTGCGATGCAGTAGCCGGTTTTCCAACCCGTCACATGAAAAGTCTTACCAAATGAAGAAACCATAATGGCACGCTCTGCCAGCTCTGGAAAACGTAATACGCTTTGATGTACTTGATCATCAAACACCAGATGCTCATAGACCTCGTCTGACAAGACGACTATTTTGGTTTCACGCACCAGTCGCTGTAGAGCCTGCATATCCTCTTCACTCATGACCATACCGGTCGGGTTATGCGGTGTATTAATGATGATCATGCTTGTTTTTGTGGTGATCGCCTCTTTGACGCGTTGCCAGTCAATCTGAAAGTGCGGTGCATACAGTGGAATATGAACTGATCTCGCACCGGCAAGCGTAATCGCTGGCACATAACTGTCGTACGCCGGGTCAAATACAATGACTTCATCGCCCGGTTTTACGCAAGCCTGAATAGAACAGAACAACCCTTCTGTGGCACCAGGAACAATGGTCACTTCATGCTCTGGATCAGCCGTATAGCCATAGAAGTTGGCCACCTTCTCCGCTACTCGCTGCCGCAAGGCGGGTATTCCTGTCATAGGAGGATACTGATGCTGCTGGCCCCGTGCATAGTGCTCAAGACGTTCGTGCAATAGCTCTGGCCCGGCATAATCCGGAAAGCCCTGACCAAGATTTATTGCATTATGTTCTTGCGCCAATTGCGATATGACGGTGAATATTGTGGTACCTACGTCGGGTAGGCGGGAATCAATCTGGAATGACATACTGAGAGGATACTAGTCAGAGACTGACTATAACAAGCAAAAATCGTCTACTGTCTTTTGTGCTCGACCTGAGTCTTTACGCTGGCAAGTTTGTCGGTTGATTCACCAACAGAAATTGATTGCTGAGAGAAAATGGCTAACACCAGCATCGTCGCGCAAAACAAAGCGCCGACTACTCGGGGTAGTACGAATGCCTGCTCAATGATGTTACGGTGTTTTAACATGCAACTATGATCGCCTTAACAATAGTTTTCAGCAACACACACACAACCGAAACAAGCTAGTTGACCGATAGACGGTGAAGAAAAAAGTGTGTCCTACAAATAAGCGAGCATAATTAGTACTTTTGTACGATTGTTCGCGTTAAGACTGTACTTGGAAAATCTACCTCTGGTTAGTTGATTGGCTACGTTTGTCGGGACTTTACTACCACTAGGTTTTTTTGTTTTTGCGCCACTTTACTGTCTCATCTGGCCAGTCTTCAATCGATTCATACGCCGTAGCTTGTGCAAAAAACTTATTTGCTAACTTCGTTACATGGTTCGAATGCTGGTTTACTGCCGCAATAAATGTTTTGTAGCTGCGCTTACCCACTGCGGCAAAAAGCCCTGCATGATAGTGCTCGGGAATTTCTGCCAGCGGACATTGTTGTAAACCAAGGATACGCTCCCAAACCTGTAGCGGCCTCCAAAAATGTATGGCTTTAACCAAACCATCATACCCTGCATCAGACAAACCCTGATCCAACATGAAAGGATAATCTGACAGTGTGAGCTGTTGGGTGGCTACCAGTTCCAGCAAAATCGCATTGGCGAGATACTCAGCCTGTAGTAAACCACCTGAACGCAATTTGATATTGAGCTGATCACCCTCTACCACTCGCTGTTCCACCAGCATGCCATGCATTTTGGTGACATCATTCAACAACTGCTCTGCATCTCTGGACCGGTTTAAAACGACTTTACGATGCTGCATAACCTTTTTACCAGTAGCTTGGTCACCGGCAACCACTCGAGCTGGAATCAGGGCAAGGTGTTCCCAGGTGCGTGCATACTGACGATGGTAATCCCTGAAACTCTTTAAGGTAACCGTCGGTGGACCGGATGCGCCGGATGGCCGCAAACGCATGTCCATTTCATACACCACGCCCTCGCGCATTTGTGCTGACATCAGCGTATGCATACGATTGGAAAACTCATTGGCCAAATCAATAGAGACATCTTCAGAAGCAATATAAATCAAATCCAGATCAGAAGCGGGTGCCATACACCACATCCCCAGCTTACCCAAACCGAGTACAGTCAGCGGCGGTTTATCTAGCTTCATTTGTCGACAAACCATCGTGACACCGGATTCAAGTGCCTGCTCAGCCAGTTCAGTCAAACGTTCTGTTAACTGCGTATAGCTGAGTTGTTGATGCAGAAACCCGCCATACACCGCATACAGTTGTTCATTTATAAATCGTCGAAATCCGTTCATCTGGATCTCGGGAGATGTCTCGGCAATGATGTTATCGAGACCTGACTGTAATGCCTCACCGTCTAAGCCGGTTGGTTCTTCTATCAAGGCATCCACAATATGCGGTGACTGCCCTAACAAATGCGTCATCAATGGTGAGCGAATCAAGGCAGGTATGGTCAATTCCAACAAGTGGGGGAAAGCCAGTAATAAACGAAAGTATTGTCCTCCAGGAGGCAATGACTCAAAAAATTCGTCAATCGTTCGGATTGCAACTTCAGGTTTGTCAGCATGTTCATCAATCAACGCCAGCAACTGATGAAATAATTCAGCTAAAGACGTAGTGAGCGTGTTGGGCGCCCCATAGACTTGAAAGCCTTCATGCCAGTTAGTGATCACCTGACTGCAATAGTCATCCAACTCACTGACCCAGGTGGGTAATTCGATACTCTGCGCCGACTCTTCCTCCAGCGCGAACATTTGATCAAACTCACCCGCCACCTGAGTACGATGTCGATAGAGTACTTGCCCGAGCTGCTTCCAGTCCTGCTCAAGTAATGACAACAACTCGGCTTGTGTCGCTTTGTCTTCCGGCAAGGTATGTATTTGCTGGTTGTCCAGCATCTGCAATCGATTTTCCAGAGTTCGGAAATATCTATAGGCAGTCGTTAATTGTTCAGCCACCTCGGGGTTGATTAAATCCAGTTTAGCCAGGCGCTGCAGTGCCATCAGCGTGTTACTAACTTGCAAGGATTTTTTTCTTCCACCCCAGACCAATTGCAATGCATTCACAATAAATTCAATTTCTCGAATACCGCCTCGCCCGAGCTTCAAGTTAAAGCCTGCTGCTTTACGCGTCACTTGATGTTGCTGCTCACGCTGCACTTCAAGGCCGGGATGTTCATCGTTGATGCGTTGCTTTAAATGTTGCAAGTCATCAAAAGATCGATAATCCAGATTGCGTTGCCAGATGTAATTATTAATGTCTTTTAGAAAGACTTTACCACACTCATGATCACCCGCAATCACCCGAGCTTTACACAATGCCAAACGATGCCATGGCAGTGAACGGTAGCGATAAAACTCTTCCGCCATATCAGTTGAGATCGCTAAAGGATTGATCGAAGCTTCGGGCCTCAAGCGCCAGTCAACCCGCCAGACAAAACCAGCTTCTGTTACATCACTTAACAGATTAGAGACATCTTGTAATATCCGACTACACACATAACCAATACCGTGCTCTGCTGCAATCGGCACCCGTGATTCGTCATAGTAAGCAATCAGATCGATATCACTGGAAAAATTTAAATCATTACCACCCAACTTACCCAGACCAAGAATGAATAACCCTGGCAGCACACGCGGCTTGTTGGGCGCATCATCATTAAAGTAATGCAGATAGTCTTCATTACTGACTACGCTAGCCAATGCATAATGAGTACAGGCGTCTGCAAACTGACTGCGCAAATGACCCAGCTGCTCAAAAGTCAGCCAGCCTTTTAAGTCACACCAAGCTTGTAATTGATCAAACTCGACTTTTTTCTGACGCAAAAATTCATCTGTATCATCATTTGCTACTGTAATGGTTTTTTTCCAATGTTTGGGCGCTAAAGAATCGATCACCAACTGCATGCGGGAGTGAATATCTCGCTTGAGTGGTTTTTTAAACGAGGCTGACCCAAGACACTCGTTCAGATAAGCGGTTGAAGGTGGGAATGAGAGTGGCATGTTGTAATGATCTGCCTTATCTTAGGGCTATGTCAAACGTAAACACAAAAAGCACACTATGGCATCAGGGTAGCTGTCACTGCCAGCGAGTAACATTCAAAGTTAACGCACCCAGAACTCCGGTAGTGACGTTATGTAACTGCTCAATTTGCCTGGTAAGTAATTATCACGGCTTGATCGTACCAAAGCGTGATTTCGAATTATTGAGTGGTGAAGAAAACTTGACCAACTATCAATTCAATACTCGAGTAGCCAGACACACTTTTTGCAAAACCTGTGGCGTCAAAGCATTCTACAACCCGCGCTCACATCCAGAAGGCGTTTCCATTAATATCTATTGTCTTGATCCAATTCCCGACATCACAGTGAACTACTTTGATGGACAACACTGGGAAGAAAATATCGAGAAACTCCATCAAGCTGACTAGCAAGGACCAGGATGCTACAACTCAGACCTAACTGTGAACATTGTAATACCGACCTACCACCCGCCAACCCCAAGGCAATGATCTGTAGCTTCGAATGTACTTTTTGTGAAAGCTGTGTAATGAATATACTCAAGGATGTATGCCCGAATTGTGGCGGCGGCTTTTGTTACCGACCGGTACGCCCCAAGCAAAACTTACGCAATGATAATTACCTGGGCAAACATCCAGCCACCAGTACCCCGACGCTAAAGCCGGTAGATGTGGATGATCATGCGTTATTCGCAACAGAAATCAGCAAGATTAAACCTGAAGATCGTTAATACTGGACTGTCGAGGCAATCCCTATTCACTAAATAAATCCATATGCCATAAATCAACAATCCAGGTCTCAAAATAACCCCAATACACAACCAGAAACTTCGACATACTCTATAATCCAGCCAAAATAGAATCTGCTTCATGAGGACGAAATGACTACCAAAACCTATCGAGTGGGCTTGCTTGGCGCTGGCTTTATATCTGATCACCACGCCAAGCCTTTAAACCAGATAAATCATGTCAAGCTGGAAGCCATTTGCGACATACAACCTGGTGCAGCCGAACAAATCGCAGCGAGTCATAGCATTCCTCACGTGTTTGACTCTCTTGATAAGATGCTTGAGTTAAAATTGGATGTCATTCATGTGCTGGTACCACCAGATTTTCACATCGATGTGGCTCGTCAAATCCTGGATGCCGGTAGTAATGTGTTCCTTGAAAAACCCATGGGCGTTAGTGCAACAGAATGTAAAGAGCTGGTTGCTTATGCAACCGAAAAGAATTTACAAGTGGGCGTGAATCATAATTTTTTATTCTTGCCGGCCTATCAAAAGTTTCGTGAAGACTTTAAATCAGGAAAAATCGGGAAACTGAATCACTTAACCGTAAACTGGTTTTATCCACTAGGGGTTCTAAACCATGGCCCATATCATATATGGATGGTACGTGAACCCGGCAATGTGATGCTGGAACTTGGCTCGCATCTATCCAGCTTCGCGCTGGATGTCGCGGGTGATCCTGTCGGCATCAATGTAAATGCATCAAGACCGATTACACTGCCTACGGGCATAACCGTGCCTCGTCGTTGGCAAATTCATGGTGATAACGCTGACTCCACATTTGATTTAAATTTGTCATTGCAAGCAGGATTTACTGACCGAAGTCTGACAGTTCAGGGACACGGAGCCGTTGCGCACTGTGATTATGAAAGAAACATCTACAAGCTGGACAGCTACACAACCAATACT
>CALIRD010000112.1 GCA_938042355.1 uncultured Thiotrichales bacterium | reverse complement strand
TATTCCGAGATGATAGACAAAGAAGCGAGTAATCCCGAGTTGATTGCCGAGTATGGCAACATGCTGCTGCAATCGGGTCAGGTAGAAAAAACACTGGACGCTTATGAAAAAGCGGCGGGTCTCATGATAGATGATGGTCGTAAACTGGAAGCCAAACCACTTATCGACTACATCTCTAGCTGGGATCAGGAGCGCGCTGATGCCTTGATCAATAAGGTGTTTGCCCAGTAAATAGAGTCAGTCTGGTATTGGACTACAAGTCTGATGCCAGACTGTTCCTTCTAAGTTCTCGCAACAAGACAAAGGCCCATGGCCACAAGAAGGCCGTGGTCAGGCAAGACATCCAGAAACTCCAGTCATCAATCACGGGCTTGGCGCCGAACAACCAGCGTGTAATGGCCAGGTAGATCAAGACTAAAAACACAATCACCAAACATTGCTGTCCAATCGGATAAATTTTAAATGATTGTTGTAGCTGAATAATGATGAAGGCACAGACCATCAGAGATACCGGGTGCTGACCGAGTGTCGAGCCGCTTAATAGATCTAGACAAATACCTAAAAACCAGACGACTGTAATGCCCATGCTATCGGCAGCGTAAACAATCCAGAATACAACGACCAGCAAAATCCAGTTGGGTCGATAGGCGACCGCCCATTCGGGTAGTGGCAATATCATCAGAATCAATGCCAGAATCGAGCTCAATATCTTTAACTTGCGCTCACCCTTCATTGTTCCGTACCACCTGTTTGAGCAGCTGCTGGATCTACATCGACAGTACTTGTTACGGTTGAGGTTGCCGTAGTGGTAATCTCGGGATCAATGATCTCGGCAGGGGTAATTTCTGTGTCAGGGTTGCGACTACTTTCGGTTTCTACAAAAAGTAGCACCTCGGTACTTTTATCCAGGTTGGCCAGTGGTACAGCATTCACAGTAGCAAAGATTTCCTCACCCGATTGATCGACGTCTGTGACTTTGGCGACCGGATAGTCGGCAGGAAATCGTTGTCCTAGCCCTGATGTGACCAACATATCTCCAACCACGACGTCGGAATTTGCAGGCAAATACAGCAGGTTAAGTTTGTCAGTATAGCCAGTGCCGATCGCCACACTGCGGATGCCATTTCTTAATACCCGTACGGGTGTAGCATGGGTAGGATCAGAGAGTAACAAGCCTTCGGAATGGTAATAGTAAACCCGTGTGATTTGACCCATCATGCCATTGCCATCGCCGAACGGTGTGCCAACTTTAATGCCATTTCTGCTACCACGGTCGATAGTCACTTTTTGCTGGTACGGGGTCATGTCGATACCCAGCAAACGACCGACGACAATTTCACGGTCGGCTTGTGGCGCTGATTGCAACAGTTGAAGCAGCCTGGAGTTTTCGGCAACCAGTGCTTCATATTTTAATAATTGACGACGCAATTGCTGGTTTTCTGTATACAGGTTTTGATTTTCGGTTTGTAGCCTGGTTCTACTTTGATAACGTGACGATGTATCACTGATCAATCTGCCCGGGAAATCTACCGCTTTTTGCAATGGATAAATCGCTGTAGCCAGATATCCGCGTACCGTTGCCATAAAAGGCAGGCGTAAATCCATAAACATCAGGATAAAGGAAATAAGCATGAGTGCTGCAAAGCGTGTTGCTTCGCCCTGGCCTGGTAGAAAGAGGGATTTTTTCATACCGTCAGATCATTGCTTCAAGCGAAAACTAGTCGGATGCTAGAAAAGAAGGGCCTTTTTGTTCCAGCATTTCCAGTACCCGGCCACCACCCCTGGCAACACAGGTTAACGGGTCATCGGCAATAATGATCGGGATGCCGGTTTCTTCCATTAACAGGCGGTCTATATTGCGCAACAGTGCACCGCCACCCGTCAGTACGATACCACGGTCAGCAACATCCGAAGCCAGCTCAGGCGGGGTGCGCTCCAGTGCTGTTTTCACCGCACTGACAATTCCGTAAAGTGATTCTTGTAACGCTTCAAGCACTTCGTTGCTGTTGATGGTGAAGCTGCGTGGCACGCCTTCGGAAAGATTTCGTCCGCGCACTTCAATTTCGAGTAATTCTTTTCCAGGGTAGGCCGAACCAATTTTATGTTTGATTTTTTCCGCGGTCGCTTCGCCGACCAGAATGCCATAGTTGCGTCGGATGTAGTTAATGATCGCTTCGTCAAAACGGTCACCGCCCACACGCACTGAATCCGAGAAGACGATGCCATTGAGTGACATAACGGCAACCTCGGAGGTGCCGCCGCCAATATCCAGTACCATCGAGCCGCTGGCTTCATCAATCGGGATACCCGCACCCAGTGCTGCCGCGATAGGTTCATCAATCAGATAGACTTTGCGTGCACCTGCGCCCATGGTGGATTCCTTAATCGCACGGCGTTCGACCTCGGTAGCGCCACAAGGCACACAGACCACAACCCGCGGACTAAAAAAACTGCCTTTGTGAACTTTTTTGATAAAGGTCTGAATCATTTTTTCGGTGTGGGTGAAGTCGGCGACCACACCGTCTTTCATGGGACGGATGGCAACAATGTTCTCCGGGGTTCGGCCAAGCATCTTCTTGGCTTCATTTCCGACGGCTTCCACTTTCTGCGAGCCAGTCTTGGGATCTCTACGGATAGCTACCACCGATGGCTCGTTCAAGACGATACCTTTATCGTTTACATATATAAGTGTGTTGGCCGTGCCTAGATCGATAGACAGGTCACTTGAAAACAGGCCCAATAGGGATTTAAACATTCAGTGAATCTCTTTATAAATTGACGGGTTAGCAGCCGCACATTATAGGCAAGCTGAGGTATCATACCAACTGGAATTTAATTTGTCTGATCCGATCGACACAGTCCACCAGCGGGACTTAGCGAGATTGGCTAATTATGTTATCTTCCTCAGCCTTAAGAAACCCGGTACGGAACACAGAATGTCCATCTCAGATGATGATGTAAAGAAAATTGCTCATTTGGCACGCTTGCATATTAGTGAAGATCAGGTGCCCGGGTACGCTAATAATCTGTCCAGTATTTTTGAGTTGGTAGAACAAATGCAGGCAGTTGACACCACGGGTGTGGAGCCTATGGCGCATCCTCTGGATATCGTGCAACGTCTGCGTGTGGATGAGGTGAACGAAACGGATCAACGCGAAAAATATCAAGCTGTAGCACCGCAAACTGAAGACGGCTTGTATCTTGTACCTAAAGTCATTGAGTGATCCACGACGCTATGCCACATAAAAAATCAATTACTGAGCTCAGTGCTGGTCTTGCGGCAGGTGAGTATTCCAGTGTCGAGCTCACCGAACACTATCTGAAGCGTATCGAAAAACATAATGATTTAAACTGTTACATTACAGTGGATCAGGAAGGCGCCTTACAGCAAGCCAGCCAGGCAGATGCGTTGATTGCCAGCGGTGAGGCTGGAGCTTTGACCGGTGTGCCAATGGCGCACAAAGATATTTTTATGACGGAGGGTCTGGCAACCACGTGTGGTTCGCGCATGTTGGAAAATTTTGTCGCGCCATACGATGCGACTGTCGTTACCAAAATAAAACAGGCCGGCATGGTGACCCTGGGTAAAGCGAACATGGACGAATTTGCCATGGGGTCGTCCAATGAAAATTCATATTTCGGTAGGGTGTTAAATCCATGGAATACGGCAACGGTGCCGGGGGGTTCTTCCGGTGGCTCAGCCGCCGCTGTAGCAGCCGGTCTCGCGCCTATCGCGACAGCGACCGACACGGGTGGCTCAATAAGACAACCTGCTGCACTGTGTGGTCTGACCGGAATGAAGCCAACCTATGGTCGGGTATCACGCTGGGGCATGGTAGCTTTCGCTTCAAGTCTCGACCAAGCTGGTCCTATGGCTCAAAGTGCGGAGGATTGCGCCTTGTTGTTGAACGCCATGTCAGGTTTTGATGAAAAAGATTCGACCTGTATGGATCGTCCGGTTGATGATTACTCTGCAACGCTGAACGATTCTCTAAAGGGGTTGCGCATTGGTTTGCCGCGTGAGTACTTTAGTGAGGATCTTGACCCGGCCATGCGTAAGGTTGTTGACGACGCCTTAAAAGTCTACGAAGGGCTGGGTGCTCAACTGATAGAGATTGATTTGCCCAATACGCATTTGTCTATACCAGTGTATTACATTGTTGCGCCAGCGGAGTGTTCATCCAACCTATCCCGTTTTGACGGGGTTCGTTATGGCCATCGTTGTGATGATCCGAAGGATTTGAATGATTTATACAGCCGCTCTCGTGGTGAGGGTTTTGGTGCTGAGGTTACACGCAGAATCATGATTGGTACTTATGCCTTGTCTTCAGGCTATTACGACGCGTATTACCTGAAAGCACAGCAGCTCAGACGTTTAATCAAAGAGGGTTTTGAAAGAGCCTTCGAGCAGGTCGATGTCATCATGGGGCCAACCTCACCCGATGTTGCCTTTCCCATTGGAGCTAAAGCGGATAACCCGGTTGATATGTACCTTTCGGATATTTACACCATCTCCGCGAATCTGGCTGGCTTGCCTGCTATGTCAATTCCTGTCGAACAGGTCAATCAGCTACCGGCGGGTTTACAGTTAATTGGTAACTACTGGAGTGAATCACGACTACTGAATATTGCGCATCAGTTTCAGCAGTCGACCGCGTGGCACAGTCAGAAACCAGCTGGTTTTTTTGAGGGTGAGTCATGAGTTGGGAAACTGTTATTGGCCTTGAGATTCATGCCCAGTTGGCAACTGATAGTAAAATATTTTCCGCCTCATCGACGGCTTATGGGGCTGAACCCAACAAACAAGCGAGTATAATTGATCTTGGTATGCCCGGGGTATTACCGGTACTCAACGAAAAAGCGGTCGCCATGGCGGTTAAATTTGGTCTGGCGATCGACGCGGAAATCGCACCGCGCTCGGTCTTTGCTCGCAAGAATTATTTTTACCCTGACTTACCCAAAGGTTATCAAATCTCGCAATTTGAATTACCCATTGTGGGTTTGGGTAAGCTGGAGATAGAGCTTGAATCTGGCCAAAAAAAAGTCATTGGCGTAACCCGGGCGCATCTCGAAGAAGATGCCGGCAAGTCTCTACATGAAGATTTTGATGGCATGACCGGCATAGACTTGAATCGTGCTGGTACACCATTGCTGGAAATTGTTTCGGAACCGGAAATGGCTAACGCCAAAGAAGCGGTGGCCTATATGAAAAAAATACATTCATTGGTCAGGTATCTAGGTATCTGCGATGGCAACATGCAGGAAGGCTCGTTCCGTTGTGATGCCAATGTCTCGGTCAGGCCAGCCGGGCAGGAAGAATTTGGCACGCGTGCCGAGATTAAAAACATTAACTCGTTTCGCTTTGTCGAGCGTGCCATCAACCATGAAGTGAATCGGCAGATAGATTTGATTGAAGATGGTGGTACTGTTGTGCAGGAAACGCGCTTGTACGATCCAGATCGTGATGAAACGCGCTCTATGCGAAGCAAGGAAGAAGCCAATGATTATCGCTACTTCCCTGATCCGGATTTGTTACCGGTAGAAATTACACCAGAGTTTTTGAGTCAGATGCGCGAGCAGTTACCTGAGTTGCCAGAACAAAAGAAGCAACGCTTTATCGAGCAATATAGTTTAAGTGAATACGATGCCTCAGCCTTAACCAGTAACCGCGCAACAGCCGAGTATTATGAAGAGGCAATCAAGCTGGAAGCTACTGATCCCAAGCTGACCGCTAACTGGGTCATGGGTGAATTAAGCGCTGCATTGAACGAGCATAACCTGGACATTGAATCATCTCCGGTGTCTGCTGAGCTCTTTGCAACCCTGGTAAAGCGTATTGAAGATCAGACGCTCTCCGGTAAGTTGGCCAAAGAAGTGTTTGAGTATATGTGGCAAGGCGAGGGTGACGCCGATACCATTATTGAAAAAAGAGGCCTTAAGCAAATTACCGATTCTGGTGCGCTGGAAGAAATCATAGTAGGCATACTAAAAGATAGTCCGGATCAGGTCGCACAGTTCAAGGCGGGTAATGACAAAATCATCGGCTTCTTTGTCGGCAAGGTCATGCAGCAGACCAAAGGCAAAGCCAACCCGGTACAAGTCAATGAATTGCTACAAAAATTACTGCAAGCCTGAAGCGTGAGTAATTTACGACACCGTTTCCTGTTTAGTGAGGGTAATATTCGTGGTATCTGGCTCAATCTGGAGTCGGCCTATGAGGAACTCGTATCACAAAGCCGCTATCCCAAAATTATTCAGAGCGTGCTGGGTGAAGCTTGCGTTGCCAGTAGTTTGTTGGCAGCGACGATAAAATCCCAAGGCTCTTTAACCATGCAACTGCAGGCCAGTGGCAACATTAACTTGATGGTGATGCAGACCCTGGCTGATGGCAGTCTGAGGGGGATGGCAAACTGGAATGAGGGTGCTGAACTCTCTAATCATCGATTGTTTGGAGAAGAGGGCAAGCTGGTGATTACACTTGATCCCGGTGAGGGCAAAAAGCGCTATCAGGGTATTACTGAACTGGTCGACGATTCACTGTTGGCCACTCTGGAAAATTATCTGACACGATCTGAACAACTTCCCACGCGCTTGTGGCTGGCTAACACGCCTGGCAAAAAAGCCGCCGGTCTATTACTGCAACAGTTACCCGATGCTGATCAGGAATACTGGCAACATTTGACCATTTTGGCAGACACCATCAGTACCGAAGAACTACTGGATTTGACGGCTGAACAAACCCTGACACGCTTGTTCCATCAGGAATCTTTAGAGTTGTTTGCTGCTGAAAAACTGCGATTTAATTGCAGTTGTTCCAATCAGAAGGTGGTGGATATGATTCTCGCAATGGGACAGGCAGAGGCCGAAGTGGTGTTGGCTGAAAAAAGCAAATTTGAGGTCAAGTGCGAATTTTGCTCAAGAGCCTATATATTTGATCAGGTAGATCTTGAATCTATCTTCAAAACGGGAAAATTGGCAGAATTGGATGACAATATCCACTGATTTGTAGGAATAAAGCACTATTTCTAGGGTAAATACAAGTCAATTTAGCCTTTCAGTCTCATCCCATAATGCTATCATTCGCAGGTCTGATGCTAGACGCATAAATTTATTAGGAGTTGTACAAATGAAAGGTTTAATTACAGCAATAATTGTTATTGTTTTAGCTATTCTCGGATATAACCTGCTGACCGGAAAGGATGTTGGTAATGTGGCGGGAGCTGTTAAAGATACTGCTGCAGGCGCGGCTGACATGACTAAAGATGCTGCAGGTGCAGTTGCTGACGGCGCAGGTTCTGTAGCCGAAGGTGCAGGTAATGTCGTTGGTGGCGCAGTGGATATGGCCAAAGATGCTGGTTCAGCGGTAGCTGAAGGTACTGGTAATGTAGTTGGTGGTGCTGTCGATATGGCTAAAGATGCCGGCTCGGCTGTTGCTGATGGTGCTGCGGCTGCTGTCGACGCTACCGGTGATGCGGCAAGCGCCGTTGCCGAAGGTACTGGTAATGTTGTCGGTGGTGCTGTTGACATGGCTAAAGACGCTGGTTCAGCTGTTGCTGAAGGTACTGGCAATGTAGTTGATGGTGCTGTTGACATGGCTAAAGACGCTGGTTCAGCTGTAGTAGAGGGTGCTGGCGATATGGCTGATGGTGCCATGGATATGGCTAAAGATGCTGTTTCCCCTGATGCTGCTGAAGTGGTTGAAGAAGTCGCTGCAGAGGGCGTGATACCAGCTGACGATACTCCCTGATTTAGTCAGGAAATCATCAAAGTTGATAACCGGCACCGCCCTGGGCAGTGCCGGTTTTTTTATGTGTGTTGTGCTTAATGTCCTGCCAGTTCAATTGCTAAGTCCAGCGCTGCTTTGAGGCTGTTGTTATCTGCCTTGCCAGTTCCTGCTACATCCAGTGCCGTGCCATGATCTACCGAGGTGCGAATGATAGGCAGTCCCAGCGTCAGATTAATAGACTCACCAAACCCGGCATACTTCAGTACTGGTAGGCCCTGGTCGTGATACATCGCCAGTACGGCGTCATGGCAGGAAAGATATTTTTCGGTGAAAAGTGTATCGGCTGGGAGAGGTCCGGTAATTGACAGACCGGTCTTTCTGAGTTTTTCCAGAGTGGGGCTTATTATCTCAATTTCTTCTGTGCCCATGTGACCACCTTCACCCGCATGAGGATTGAGTCCGCATACGAGTATTTTTGGATCTGACAGTTTGAATTTTTGTTTAAGATCCTGATGCAAAATCTGTATCGTTTTTTTCAGTAACTCTGGTGTGATGGCATTGCTGACCTCTTTGAGAGGTAGGTGCGTCGTGACCAAAGCAACTCGAAAAGAGGGATTGCAGAGCATCATCACCGGCAATTCCACTGCACACTTCCCACTCAGATATTCGGTGTGCCCGGTAAACGCGATACCTGCATCGTTGATAACGCCTTTATGTATGGGGGCAGTGACCATTGCCGCTACCTGCTGTTGCAGGCAAAGTGTGATTGCTGTGTCTAGCGTCTCTAATACGTAACGAGAGTTGTTAGCATTTAATACGCCCGGTTGTACCGTTTCAGCAAGGTTTATTGGCGCTACGGTTAGATGCCCGGCTTGTGAAGGCTGGGCAGGTGATTCTGAATCAAACTCATGTAATGTGAGTGGCAGTTGTAAGCGTTTTGCTCGTTCTTGCAAGAGTTCAGGTGATGCTATTACCACCAGCTCTGCCAGTTGTTGTATCTGAGCGAGCTGAATGACGATATCTGGGCCTATGCCAGCAGGCTCTCCCGGTGTTACAGCAATACGTTGGATATTATGGGTGTTAACTTTCCGAGCCTTTGAATTCATCGTAATAGTATTCAATGAAGGCTTCATCCTTCAATCTTCTTAACCACAATAATTCTTGCTCGTCCTGTTTTTGTTTAAACAAAATATTACGAGCCTGAGTTTTCAGTGATTGATCAGAAACTGGTGCAATTCGGCGTTCCAGTAGTTGAATGATATGCACGCCGAATTGTGAAAGGAATGGCTGACTAATTTCACCTTCCTTGAGGTCTTTCATGGCGGCTTCAAACTCGGCCACAAAGGTTCCGGGATCGGCCCAGCCTAAATTACCACCTTTCGGTGCGCTGCCGGGATCCATTGAGTACTCAGTTGCCAGAGCTTCAAAGTCTTCACCTGCAAGAACTCGATTGCGCAATGCAATCAGCTCGCGGTAAGCATCTTCGTTACTGTCTCGTCGAAGTAAGATGTGGCGTGCATTGGTTTGTGTCACGTTTGGTTTGTTGGTTTGTTTTACTTCGTTGACCTTGAGAATGTGGAAGCCGCTGGCGCTGCGAATGAGTTCGCTGATGTCACCATCATTCATGTTCTCCATCACATCTGCAAATATCGTGGGCACCTGATTTAGATCGCGCCAGCCGAGGTCACCACCTTTCAAGGCCAGTTGTCCATCGGATGACTTTACCGCGAGTGTGCCAAAGTCCTCACCAGCTCTGGCGGTATTGACCAGACCCTGTGCTTTGGTCTTGGCAATTTCAATTTGCCCGGGGGTCGCGGCTGGTGGTATCGCTACCAATATGTGCGAGAGCAGGTAGCTATTGCGCTCGTCCTTGCCCAGTTGACGCTTGATGAATTCATCTACTTCATTTTCGCTAACATTGATTTGGCGATCAATTTCTCTTTCCCGTACTTGAGAAAGTGTCATTTGATCTCTGATGTCATCCCGAAATGTTTCATAGTCCAGGCCTTCGGCAATCAAGGCGCTTCTGAACTGTGCAAGATCAAGATTATTGTCGCTGGCGATTCTTTGGACGCTTCTATTCAAGGTTCCGTCATCAATACGTATACCCATTCGACGTGCACGATTGAGTTGAAGTTTTTTCAGTACTACACGATCCATTACCTGTCGTAGAAAGGCTTTCTGTTCAGGAATCGGCGTATTTCTAGCCTTCAGTTCGCGCTGAATTTGAGAGCCTTCACGTAACAGTTCAGTCTGGGTGATGATTTCACCGTCCGCAACCGCAATGACACGATCTATCCATTCGGTCTCGGCTTGGCTGGTCACCGTGTAGATTGTGAGTGAAAAAATCAATGCGATTGTTTTATTCAAATGTTTCATAGCCCGTAATTTCCTTCTGAAGAATCTCGGAACCCTTACCGATGGATGCCAGACCCTTAAATAATAACTGCAAATAAAATGTATTTTCAAAATCTGTGCCGGTATCGTTTATATGACGCTCAGCCACAGCACGGATTTTCCAACAACAACTGTCATATTCTAACCCGACCAGCGCTTCTATGCTGCTGTTGTCGCTATGCGAATACAGCCATCTTCCCAGGCCAACCCAGTTATCTTTGATTGGCCAGGCCGCAGAGATACCCGTTTGTTCGAGCTCATTGCGTCTGTAGATGTGCTCGAGGTTAAATAACTGATCTGCGCGCCCATTGTAATTGACGCTGGTTTTAAATACCTCAGTGTCGCTCAAACTGCTATCGATAGACAATGATGAGCGTAACGACCAGTAGGCATCTGGTTTATAGATTAAATCTGCTACAAAACCGGATCTGGCCTCAGGGTTAACGCTGGCGCTGTTAAGTGTTACCTCAGGATCATTAAAGTACAAGGTTTGACCAATACTTGCGCTCAAGGTTTCATAAGATTTGTCTTCTTCCTGAACACGTGTTGTGAGCGCAATGCTAACCTGATTGGCATCACCTATTCGATCAAAACCGGTATACCGGTTTTCGCGAAACAAGGTATTAAATCCGAAGGGGGGCTCTGTTGTGTCAAACAATGGAATACCGGTTTGGTCACGATTCGGTGCATATAAATAATAAATTCGCGGTTCCAGAGTTTGCAAGGCGCCTTCACGGGTAGTGCGCTCAAAAAACAAACCACTATCCAGACTAAAAATTGGTACCGAGCGACTGAAACTGCCAACGTCGGTTTCATATTGACTCATATGCCAACTAAAGCTGGGGCGAACAAAGCCGCTGATATTGCTGTAGTTATAACTAAGATTCGGTCGAACATGTAAACGCTCACCCTCGGTTCTTTGTGGATGAGTGAATTGACTGTACTCACCGGTCACAGTGACATTCAGGCGGTGGTTTTGCTGCGGAAATTTTCGCCGATACGTCATGCGTGGTAATAAATGATAAGGGCGAGTTGCGTTAGTGATGTTCGGATCGACGGCTTGATAGCCTTTGGTGGTCACAGCAAAGGTAGTATATAAATCCCGATAGCGTAGTTCTGCACTGCGAGATAAAAAGGAGGTGCTGACAAACCCGAGATCGTTTCCAAAATCTTCAATGTAGTCATCGTCCGAAACGGCACTACCGACGATCGACGTAGACCAATTTGCCAGTGGCGTGCTGTAGTGTTCAATTGAGTAGAGATAACGATCTCTATTAACCTGTCTGTCATCGGGCAAATAATTGACTTGAAAAACACCCTGATGTTTTGGCTGAAGATAGCGAAACTGATTTTCAAGCATCAGCCCGCGCTTGGTCATAATGTGCGGGGTTATAGTAGCATCAAGTTGCGGCGCTATATTCCAGTAAAAGGGGAGCGCAACTTCTAATCCCAGGATACTGTCTTGACCCATGCTCGGAAACAGGAAGCCGGTTTTACGTTGGTCACTAATCGGGAATGAAACACCAGGCGTGTATACCAAAGGAACTCCCATAAAACTGAAGCTGGCATTCCTGGCGCTACCAAAGCCGGTGTCCTGATTGAGCACTAGTTCCTCGGCCTTGATTTGCCAGGCCGGGTTAATACCGGGGCAGGTTGAATAAGTGGCTTGCTCTAACGTGGCGACGTTACCGCTACGGCTGACGCGAGAGGCATTACCGCTGGCATTGATGTTTCCAAGACTGTATTCAACATCGTTGAAAACACTTTCATTGGTTTCATTTTGCATGTTGCCTTGGTCAGCTGTAACAAAAAGGTCCTGATCCTGTGCGGAGATGTTGCCAATTATTTTTATACGTCGAGGGTTTTCATAAATATGTACTTCATTAGCGCGGACTTCACGATCGGGTTGTCGCAAGATAACATTACCCTTAAAGATTAATTCGACACCTTGCGTACCGCTGACCGTGTCAGCTTCAATGGTAGTTTCTCCGTTTATGGGAATTTGATCGGCTGCTGTATTACTGAAGGGTTTTTGTACCAAACATGCGTCTTTAAATTCGATTTCTGCACGCACAATTGTGAAGAATTGTGCAACAAACAAAAGCTGCAGCAGTATCAGTCTGGTTTTCACGAGTGGATGAGTCAATTGAACTGTCGAAAGATGAACGATTATAGTCCTAGACAGCAATAATAACCAATTGCAAAGGCTATTCGTGACATTGAATTACAGCCTAGAAACTACTGATTCTATTGAGAAATTTGGTTAAGATTGCATTTGCTGTCAGACCCGAGTAGTAATTGTGGCCTCCCAAGCCTTGCTAATTAAAGATATTCACCTGGAAGCGAAAATATTTTCGCGCAGACTTCTGCTCGGCGTCATTTTAGTCTTTGGTTTGTCGTTGCTACTCACGGCACGGCTGGCATGGCTGCAAATACTTGATTTTGATCATTATTCTGATTTAGCGCTGCAAAATCGAGTCAAAATATCACCGCTGGCCCCATCCAGAGGCTTGATTTATGACCGCAATGGCGTTCTGCTGGCTGAGAATATCCCCAGCTACAACCTTGAGATCACACCCGAAGAAATTTCCGATATGCCGAGCTTGCTTAAGAGGCTGCAACAGTTATTGTCTTTGGAAGAAAGCGATCTCAACAGATTTCGCAAACAAGTAGCTCGATCACCTGCTTTTGAATCGATTCCACTATTAACTAATTTGTCCGATCAGCAGCTCGCTTTATTTGAGGTCTCCCGACACAATTATCCGGGTGTTGAAGTGCTGGCCACCTTGCAACGTCATTACCCGGAAAAAGAGCTGTTTGCGCATTTACTCGGTTATGTTGGCAGGATTAATGAGGCTGAGTTAGAAAAGATTGATCCGATCAATTATCGTGGCACTACCCATATCGGCAAGTTGGGCATAGAGCAGCAATACGAGTCATTGTTGCATGGTCAAAGTGGCTTACAAAGCCGTGAAGTGAATTCCCATGGTCGTCCTATACGTGTACTTGATGAAGAGCGACCCACAGAAGGTGACAGTATCGTTCTGACGCTCGATCGGGATTTGCAGCAGGTAGCGTATGACGCATTAGGGGATGAGTCTGGTGCGATTGTCGCTATGGACCCGAGAACCGGTGAAGTATTGGCTATGGTCAGTCGACCTTCCTATGATCCAAATTTATTCGTGCATGGTATTTCAACCAAAGATTACAGCGCCTTGACCAGCAATGTCGAAACGCCGTTGATTAATAGAGCTATTCGTGGTCAATATCCACCGGGTTCAACCATCAAGCCGCTCACAGCTTTGGCAGGACTTGAGAACAATACGATCGATCCTGCAACGAAATATTTTGCCCGTCCATTTTATCAAATCAAGGGCCAGGAAAGAAAATACCGTGACTGGAAACGCACCGGACATGGCTGGGTCAATGTCGTTGATGCATTGGCGGTTTCCTCTGATGTTTATTTTTATGACATGGCGCATCGTTTGGGTATCGATAAAATGGCAGAAATGTATGACCAGTTCGGCATGGGTTCTATTACTGGCATTGATCTACCCGGGGAAAAGACCGGCATTCTGCCCTCCCGGGAGTGGAAGAAAAAACGTCAAAATATTGCCTGGTATCCGGGGGAGACGCTGATTGTGGGCATAGGGCAGGGCTATATGCTGACGACACCATTGCAGCTGGCAAACTTTACTTCCTGTATTGCTATGCGAGGTGGTTGCCGCGAACCTCACTTGCTCAAAACGCAGTTAAGCAAGGAGGCTGGCAAGCAGGATTTAACTACTGAAGGTTGGCAGATAGAGCTTAAAAATGAGCGTAATTGGGACCACATTATTGAAGGCATGATCAATGTGATGCATGCGCCCAATGGTACCGCCCGACGCTCTGCAGCTGACGCTGAATATAAAATTGCGGGTAAAACCGGTACTGCCCAGGTGTTTAGTCTGGAAGAGGACGAGCGTTATAACGCAGACGAATTAGCGCGTGATTTGCATGATCACGCCTTGTTTGTTGCCTTCGCACCTGCCGAAAATCCACAAATCGCCGTCTCGGTGATTGTCGAGCATGGTGGTGGCGGTAGTAGTACGGCTGCTCCGGTAGCGCGGCAAGTACTGGATGCATGGTTAGTCAAAGAGGATACCAAGCCGGATGGTTGAGCTTAGTGGTGAACGCAGAAGCCGTCTCTCTTTGAGGCTAGACCCGATACTGTTACTAGGTATTTTGTTGTTAGGTGTTCTTGGAACGGTAGTGCTGTACAGCGCTTCCGGTCAGGAACTTGATGTTGTGTACAAGCAGGCGGTTCGAATTGCTGTGGGTTTGTTTGTCATGACCTTAATCGCACAGACTCCGGTGCATTGGTTTCGTGAGACCGCCTGGTGGCTATATTTAATCGCGTTGATCATGTTGGTGCTGGTGCTGGTATTTGGTGACATTGGTAAAGGTGCACAACGCTGGTTGGTGGTTGGTCCTATTAGATTTCAGCCATCCGAGTTAATGAAGTTGGCAATGCCGATGGCCATAGCGGCATGGTTTGCGACACGGCAGCTACCTCCGAATACCGTTGAATCCTTGATTGCGCTGGTATTGGTTTTGGTGCCCATGTTTTTGATAGTGAGGCAACCGGATTTAGGCACGGCCTTGTTGGTCGGTTCTTCTGGCGCCATCGTCATCTTTTTTGCCGGTATTGGCTGGCGTTTGTTACTGGTCTTGCTCTCGGCGGTAGCGGCTGGTGTGCCGGTATTGTGGCACTTCATGCATGATTATCAGCGCCGGCGTGTGATGACATTCTTAAACCCTGAAAATGATCCACTCGGAGCCGGTTATCACATCATCCAGTCAAAAATTGCGCTCGGTTCCGGTGGCATGGAAGGGAAAGGTTGGTTAAATGGCAGTCAGTCGAGTTTGCAATTTATACCGGAACGAACGACGGATTTTGTGTTCTCAGTCTATGCAGAGGAGTTTGGTTTCATCGGGGTGGCGGTTTTAGTGCTGCTTTATTTATCGGTGGTGTTGCGAGGCTTCTACCTCGCCTATACTGCACAGGATACGTTTGCTCGCTTGTTGGGAGCTAGCCTGGGGATGATATTCTTTGTCTACTTTTTTGTGAATGTAGGAATGGTTTCTGGATTATTGCCGGTAGTTGGTGTGCCATTACCACTGGTGAGTTATGGTGGTACCTCGATGGTGACACTAATGGCTGCGTTTGGAATGTTAATGGCGATTGGTAATGAAAAAAGGTTGATGCCTAAATGAAATATTTTAATCTGGTGCTGGTTAGTATCTTGCTCTGCTGTTCAAATGCGTTAGCACAATCGACGGGTGTGATTGAGCGTGGCCCTTATGCCAAACGACCCGATGTGGTTGCATTCTTGCAACGCGTTTCGGCAAACCATGACATTCCTTACAGTGAGTTGCAGGGTGTGCTGGCACAGGGTAAGAAACTTGATCGAGTGATTGAGTTGATGAATAAGCCTGCTGAAGGCAAGCCGTGGCACAAATACAGAAAGATATTTGTTACCAAGGAAAGAATTAATAAGGGTGTGGAATTCTGGCAGCGACATCAGCCCATACTCGATCAGGCGGAAGCGGTCTATGGTGTGCCACCCGAGATCATTGTCTCCATTATTGGTGTTGAGACCTATTATGGTACCCGCATGGGGACCTTTCCGGTGCTCGATACCTTAATGACCCTGGGTTTTGACTATCCCAAACGCAGCGCTTTCTTCTTGCGTGAACTCGAGCAGTACCTGTTATTGATGCGCACTGAAGACCTGGATGCTTTTGAATTGGTTGGGTCCTACGCCGGTGCGATGGGTATGGGACAGTTTATATCCAGCAGCTATCAACGCTATGCAGTCGATTTTGATGGTGACGGAGTACGCGATTTATGGAATAGCTATGATGACGGTATAGGTAGTGTCGGTAATTATTTTGCGGCTCACGGCTGGCAATCGGGTGCGCCGGTTGTCGACAAGGCTACTGTAAAAGGCAATGCTTTCAAAAAGCTAGATGCAGATAAGTTAAAGCCGAAATACAAGCATGCCCAACTCAAAGCGCAAGGGCTCAAAGTGTTGGGCGCAGTTACTGAAAACGAACCATTGAGTTTCCATATACTGGAAGGTGAGAAAGCCTCCGAGTACTGGGTCGGCCATCATAACTTTTATGTCATAACACGTTATAATCACAGTGAAAAATATGCGATGGCTGTCTATCAGTTAGCGCAGGAAATACTCAAAGCCAAAAACGCTATCAAGGAATGATAATGGTCAAATTGTTGCACGCCAGCCTGCTACTCACAGCGCTGGTGTCTCTGTATTCTTGTACGCAACATCAGCCACGGACGGTTCCCGTTCTCACTCCCGAGCAAGTGGCGAGAGTTCCTAGCCCGATTCCTCGCGCTGAGCCCAGAAGCAAGTATGGTAACCCGGCAAAGTATGAAGTGTTTGGCGTCGATTATCGGGTGATGAATTCTGCTCGTGGTTATGATCAGCAAGGAAAAGCATCCTGGTATGGTCCCGGCTTTCACGGTAAGTTGACTTCAACTCGGGAAACCTACGATATGTATGCCATGACAGCAGCACACAAATCATTGCCTTTGCCGTGCTATGTCGAAGTCACCAACTTGTTAAATGGTCGTCAGATTGTGGTGCGCGTGAATGATCGAGGTCCATTTGTTGAAGGTAGAATTATCGACCTCTCCTATGTGGCGGCGCAGAAGCTCGATGTGATCGAAGCGGGTACCGCTCCAGTGCGAGTGAGGGCGTTGACTACGCCGACCCAACAAGTGCTTAACTATGAAAAGCTCCCGGACGGCGACCCGGGTTTAGCGCGCGGTGCATTAGAAGTCGAACGCAATCAGCCGACACAGGTAGCCGTTTCAGGGAATAATACTGTTATTGAAACTCCGGCTGACTATCAAGTTCCGACAAGCAGCTATTACCTGCAACTGGGTGCGTTTTCTGAGGCAGATAACGCCTATGCATTACAAGCCAGGTTAAGTCAGCAGACCAGCCATTCCGTGATTGTGATGGCGGACGAATATGGTGCGCTCCATCGTGTTCAAGTTGGGCCTATTGATAATGAGCCTGCTGCTCAACGGGCAAGGCAACAATTTATAAATTTGGGCTATCAACAGCCTAAAATAATCAGAGGTGAGTAAATCTTGAGATCTAGAATGTTTCGCTACTTTCTGTTGGTAATTTTTTCGGCTACATCCCCTGCGATGTTGCAAGCGCAAGTCGCCTCAGCACCCGAGCTGAATGCCAAGAGTTATATTCTGGCTGACTTTGATAGCGGGCAGGTTATTGTGCAAAAAGATCCTGATAAGAAAATTGAGCCGGCCAGTATTACCAAAATGATGTCGGCGTATATTATTTACGAAGCGCTGTCAGAGGGAGCAATCGCAAAAACTGATCTGGTTACTATCAGTGAGAAGGCCTGGAAAATGGGTGGCTCGAAAATGTTCATTGAGGTCGGTAAGCAGATATCTGTCGATGATTTATTAAAGGGCATGATTATTCAATCCGGCAATGATGCAACGGTGGCGTTGGCTGAACACGTTGCCGGATCAGAGGCCTATTTTGTGGATTTAATGAATCGCAAGGCCGCCGAATTAGGTATGAATAACTCGATGTTTCAAAATACAACCGGCTGGCCAGCTGACGATCATTACATGAGTACGCGAGATATGTTTACTCTAGCTCGTGCCATGATCAGAGATTTTCCGAAAGAATACGAGCTTTATAAGGTTAAAGACTTTACCTTCAATAATATTCCGCAATCCAATCGTAATAAATTACTCTGGCGTGATGAAACGGTTGATGGCATTAAGACTGGTCATACCGAGGCCGCCGGTTATTGTCTGGTGGCTTCAGCCCTGCGCGAGGACATGCGCCTGATTTCCGTTGTGGTGGGTGCTGATAGTGACAACGATCGCACCGCTCAAACTCAATCATTACTTAACTATGGCTATCGCTTTTTTGAAACCAGGCGTCTCTATGCTGCCAATGAATCGATTGGCGATTTGCGGGTGTGGAAAGGAGTCGCTGATCAAGTCGGTGTCGGGCTTACCAAAGATTTATATCTGACATTTCCACGTGGCCAATATAAGCAATTATCAGCGGCAGCCGATCGACCTGATTCTGTGGTTGCACCGTTGAATCAATATCAAACTATCGGAAAATTGAGTATCCGTCTGCAAGATCGATTACTGTTTGAAGATGATTTATATGTATTGTCTGCGGTTGAAAGGGCGGGTTTTTTCAAGCGGCTTAGTGATAGCGTCAAGAGCGTTTTCGATTAAGCACAGTGGCTGATGATCAAGAAACACTGCTCGAATTTCCATGCTCATTTCCCATCAAGATCATGGGTGAAGATCAGCCAGAACTACATGCATTAGTTGAGCAAGTGATACAGAAATATGCCCCGGAGACCGAGGCGAGTGCCTATAGACAGTCTGCTAGCAAGACCGGTAAGTTTGTCAGCATCACCGTCACTATTCGTGCTACCAGCAAACAACAAATTGATGATATCTATCGCGCCTGTACTGCCTCACCACTCACACGCTATGTCCTCTAACGACATTATTGTTCGACATCTGGGTTTGGTTGACTATGGGGAAACCTGGCAAGCAATGAAAGATTTTACAAGCTCGCGGGATGCGAATACGCCAGATGAATTGTGGTTGCTTGAACATCACCCGGTATATACACAAGGGCAAGCCGGCAAGCCTGAGCATGTTCTAAATCCGGGATCTATACCTGTGATTCAAACCGATCGGGGAGGACAGGTCACCTATCACGGACCGGGGCAGTTGGTGATCTATTTATTACTGGATTTAAA
>CALIRD010000111.1 GCA_938042355.1 uncultured Thiotrichales bacterium | reverse complement strand
GTTGGCCAGAGCACATGAGTTAAATGGTCAGCCGGATATTGCGAACGAAATATTCAGAGGTCTGGCTCAGGAAACCGATTATTACGGCTTTATGAGCGCGGAAAAACTGGGTATAGAGTATGCGTTTAATAACGTACCGGTCTTGAGTACAGAAGAAGAGAGTCAGGTCTCCGAGCTTGCACGGCAAGCCGGGTTTGTCAGAGCCAGGTTGTTGGATGAAATGGACAAGACTACAGACGCAACCCGGGAATGGAATTTTGCCACTGCAGACATGGATGCCAATCAAAAGCGTGTCGCTGCCAAGCTGGCACATGAGTGGGGTTGGCATTTCAAGGCTATCGCCACCATTGCCAAAGCACGCCACTTCGAAGATTTAATGGTTCGTTTTCCGGTCAAATATTCAGATTTGGTAGAAAAAGAAGCACAGCGTAATCGTATCAACAGCAGTTGGGTTTACGGTGTGATTCGTCGTGAAAGTGCCTGGCGAGAAAATGTTGTCTCACCGGCTGGAGCTGTGGGTCTGATGCAATTGATGCCAGCTACCGCCAGAAATGTTGCCAAGAAGGTGGGCATGCGAAAACCATCTACCGCGCAAATAAAGGATGTGAATAAAAACATCAGGTTGGGTACGGCGTACCTGCGTGAAGTGCTTGACCAGTATCACGACAACGAGATTCTGGCGACTGCCAGTTATAATGCCGGACCGCATCGGGTCAAGGCATGGTTGCCTGAGCAGACCTCACTGGATGCTGATATCTGGATAGATACGATTACCTTCGATGAAACCCGGGCCTATGTTAAAGCGGTACTGGGTTATAGCATGATCATGGATTGGAAGCTGGGTAAGCCAACGCGCTCCTTGCGGCAACGTATGCAGCCGGTTTACACCCTTAGTCAGTGGGAAGGAAGCTCTTAATCCAGGTAGGTTGACCAGTCGTGCTGACTGGCACCAAAGGCGAAAAACTCCGGATTGATGAGTGAGTCTTTGGTGTTGTATTGTAAGGGCCGCATCTGCGTATCGGTTAAATATCCACCAGCGCGTTCGAGCACACACTGTGCCGCCGCCGTATCCCACTCCGAGGTTTTTCCCAGGCGCGGGTACAAATCCGCTTTACCTTCAGCAATCAAACAAATTTTGAGTGAGCTACCCATAGGGATGTTAACCCCGGGTTTGATTTTGTTGAGCATGTTCTGAAAGCGCTCGCCTTTTTCGGAGTGTCCCGAAATCAAAATCACATCATCTTTTTCTATTTTGCGCGCACTGATCGTTTTCGCTGGCAGCTCGGGTTGTAACAACATAGCCTCAGTCTTGGCACTGGCGCGCCACAGGTTGCCGGTGGTGGGTGCATGGACGACGCCTAGCACGACTTTTCCATGTTCAATAAGGGCAATGTTGACCGTAAACTCTTCGCTGCCTTTGATAAATTCATGTGTGCCATCCAGCGGATCTACCAACCAGTAACGATCCCACTGTCGGCGTACTGCATAAGCCGGTGCCGGGCTTTCCTCGGAAATAACAGGCAGTTGCGGTTGCAGTGATTGCAGGCCATCAATAATCAGTTGATCAGCGGCTTTATCAGCTTCAGTCACCATCGTGTGATCGCTTTTTTTACTAATCACATGTTCAGTCTGGTGGTATGTCAGTAATACCTCACCGGCCGCACGGCTGATCTCGCTGCATTGTTCCAGCAGTCGTTCGTAATTTAAGGTTTCGGTCATTTGCGATGCTGCAAATGTTCTTTCGCAGCAAACAGGGCGGCGATACTACGAGCTTCGGAACATTCTTCGCGTTGAATCACTTGATGTAACTCGGCAAGTTTTATTGGTACTACTTCGAGTGGTTCAGGCTCATCTCCAACTGCCGTTTTCTCATATAGATCTTCCGCAAGTAGCACTTCTATACGGTGCGACATGTAACCAGGTGAAATGGTAAAACTATTCAGCTCGGTAATTGTGTTTGCCGCGTAGCCAATTTCTTCTGCCAGTTCACGATTGGCGCCGTCTGCCAGGCTCTCACCGGCTTCCAGTCGTCCTTTGGGCAAGGCCAGCTCATAGCTTTCGGTACCGGCACTGTATTCGCGAATCATCAGCACCGTTTCCGCGTCGATCATGGGTACCACCAGGACGGCACCATGAGGGCCGCCAATCAGTCTTTCATAGGAGCGTTGTACACCGTTCGAAAAAGTGAGCTCAAGGGCTTCGACGGCAAATAATCGTGTTTTAGCGATAATCTCACGTGAATTTATCAAGGGTTTTACAGGCATTCTGCGCTCCATTTTTCGGATAGTGTTAAATCTTTAGCAATTAATATAAGAAAGATTTTCAAGTAATTCAGTGGCTTAATAGGCGTAAATCAAGTTCTAGTTGTTGTATATATGCAACTAATTGGAAAAATATGTTGCATTAATCACTCATCGGGATCAATATTGTGACCAAGTTAACAACACCAAGCGCTACAAAGCGCGTTAACAGAATTGTATTGAGGGGATGTCGCAATATGCTCTCGCAAAGCTAGTGTAGATAATACGAACTAAGAACATACACAATTAGATTTGAGAGCAACATAGGGTAGTAGAGTTTATCTCGCTACCCATTTTTTTGTCCATGCAAAATAAGAACAGCTTCCTTTCGCGAATTCATCAAAACCGATATTCTCGTACTTGATTTTAAATAGTATTCAAATGAATCATTCACAACCACATTACTATCCGTATTTTGATTATCTGAGAGGCATTTTAGCATCAATAGTAATGTTAGGACACGACCACGTAATCAACCTACCATATGCAGCATCTTTTGCAGTCCAGGTTTTCTTTGCGTTAAGTGGATGGTTGATCGGCGGTATTTTATTACACACAGATAAAAATAAGTTACCGAAGTTTTACTACAATCGAGCTTTGCGTATATGGATACCCTATTTTATTGCATTAGCATTGATAGTAATAGCCAGTCTTATGAAAGATGAGATAACTGTCTTATGGTATGAAGTTGTTTCCTATAAAGCGCTATTTGTATACAACTGGTTTAGTGGGGCAGGACTTAGCTCAGTGATTATGGATGGAACAGCAAATCACTTTTGGAGTGTAAATGCTGAAGAACAATTCTATTTATTTGCGCCATTACTGCTGGTGTTAATCAAGCCATCATTAAGAAGTAACATGTATATTTGGATCATCTTATCAGTTGTATTTTGTATGTTTACAAGATACGGAAGTATCAGTCTTGGCGTTCTTGCAGCTATCTATGCAAAACAAAAGCCTGATTTTCAATTGTTTTTTTATACAAGAATCATTTGTATTGTTGCAATTATATTTTCATTAATGGTTTTAGTTTGGGCGAAAGAATCAGAGTATATTTTTTATCGATTAGCACCGATTGCTTCGATCGCGATAGTGTTGCTTTGCGCAGTTCGTGGAAATAAAACTCGATTTGGTTTGATAGTTGGTGGTATGTCATATCCACTATACCTGAATCATTGGATCGGTGTTTTTGTCGGTAACTTTCTTTTGGATCCATTTGGTTTGCGAGATTCAGGAATACGTCAGTTTTTCGCTGTGATCGTGAATTATATGATAGCAGTGGGTCATTATTTGATGATTGATCGGTTGATTAAGAACCATAGAAATTCATGGTATACCGCGGCTCGAGCAAATATCGCATGGATAGTTGCCTATGGCATGGTGATTGTAGGTGTAATTCTTGGTTTGATCCTTATGTGATAGATTTTTACGCCAGTTTCACTTTTTGTCCCACTTCTTTTGCCACTTTTTATCCCAGTTTTTAAAGCGCTTGCGACAATAGGCCAGCATTTCGTCATAGTTGGTAAAGTGCAATTCAAAGTGTTGTTCTGCTGATTCATCCAGTTCACAAAAGTCATTGGAGTAATCCCTACATACCATCGGACGTGTCTCGTGTATGCCACAACGGCCATCATCCTGAAGTTGCTCGCAGACGGCTTCGACATTCATGAACCAGCCATCTTCATCTTTGTAAAAACTGATGTTTTTATGCGCAACCTGCCACAGTAGCTCATCAAAGTCCGAGCGTTTTTTTGGTTTGTCTATTTCAATCGTAATGTAGGTACAGCATTTGCTGGTTTCGCAGTAGGAACATTTATTTTCCGCGGTCAGGACCACTCCGGGAATCGATTGATGTATCTCTATCACTTCTTCTGAACTCATCGTGGCACTACTCCATTACTGATCAGGCGCACCGCACCGTCACTATCTTTTTGTCCCAGCAGAGGCAACATATTCGTTACCTCTTCAGGGGTATCAGGTTTACTTTTAATTTTTATGTCCGCACGATATTGCATCGCCGGGTCTAATGCTACCTTTCCGTCTATATCGAGTTGACTGCTCGCTGAACTCTTGATCAGGGCATTTATATTACCGTTTTCACCCTCCGCATCAACTATCACTTCGCCGAGTTCCAGTTCTACCGGTGCACTGATGCTGGCGTCTTTCCAGTTAATGCGTGCCTTGATTTGATCTATCTTTTGATCACGTAATGTTAGTGATTCTATATCAGCGTTTACGACTCCATTGGCTTTGACGGCAGACGCGATACCTTCGAGGGGAAGTCTGTCTGCACTGATTTTGACGGTGGTGTTATTGAGTATCAGTAGATTATCCGAGCCTGCTTTGAGGTTACCCTCGGCCTGATAATCGGGATGTCTGAGCGTAAAGTGACTACCCAGTTTGGCAGTCAGTAAAGCGGTCGGTTTTAGACGCCAATCCAGATTACCCAGGTTTTGGTTTTGGTAAATTACCTGTTGTGCGTTGCCGCGCCAGATGCTGCCGCTGAGATTGGAAAGTTGTACCAGGCTGTTTTCCGGAAGAAACCGATAAATAAGTCTGGCGGGCGCCAGCACAATTAAACTAATGATAAATACAGCTAGCAGTACGAGCACAGCTAGTTTGGAAATTCTCATGGTGTCTTGCCGTTTAGCGAGTCAGGGTTAACCTGGCATTGACCAAGCCCGGTTTATCGCTTGGTTTGGCTGAAAATTGTTCAGCTCTAATGCCATACTCGGTTAACAATTGTCCTTGCCAACGAATCATATCATCAAAACTGGCGTCTTTGATGTCGAGATTTATCTTGTTATCACCTTCCGGTTTCATGCTGCTAATCGCGGTTCGCAGTCCACTTCTCTTCGAGGTGCTTTCAACGGCGGTAATAATATTGACGTTATTCTTAACTTTTACGGCGCCTGAACTTTCGGCTGTTTTGATACGGGCGCTGGCATCCTGCATCCAGGCGAGTAGTTCTCTATCGCTGTCTACCTCGTCGCGTAATTCGGCGGTGCGGGTAGTAATAGGATTCCAGATTAATGCCCACAACAGTATCAACAAAGTGATTACGCCACCTACCATGACGATCATGCGCTCTCGGGGTTGTAGATTATCGAACCAGTCTTTCATTCGTTACTACCCAGAATTTTAATCCTGCCCAGATTTTTACCATCAGTTGAATTGGCGCTAAAGCCAATCTGCTTGCCAGTACTTTGGGCTATCGCATCTTTTAATGTATCCAGTTCGGAAAGGCTGCCAGCCGAAACTACCAGCTCCAGATCACCACTTCGAAAGGCAATGTCTTCCAGTTTGGCGCCTTGCTTGTCCAGTATCACTTCGGTGCTTTGTGCCAGAATAGGTAGCATGTCGACAGTGTTGGCATCGGTTTCACCGAGCTCAGTCAAGCGATCACTCATACGCTTGCGCATCCCGCTGGTCGTGCGTGCTCTCGGAAAGTTGGATTTGAAGACTTTTTCGATTTCGGTACGTAACTCGGTTTGTTGTGTCTGTAGCTGTTGTTGTTCGATAAACATGCTCACAACTTGTAGCAACAGGAATGCGCCAAACAACATCGCCGCCCAGCGCCAGGGCTTGAGCTTGAGGCCTATGTTTTGACCCAGACCATATTCACCTTGTTGTAAGTCGATAGTTTGTTTTGACTTCCAACCGCTCGCCAGGATTTCCAGCGGGCCAGCAAGACAGTCTTCGCTAGTGATTTCGATCTGGTCTTCCGGTAAATCCAGTTCTGTCTCCACACCCGCCGCTAACCAGATTCGGATTTGCGCCGGAATTTCCTGTTCCAGCGATGTCTGCAACAAGGTGTCGAGCACGGCCGGGTGGCAACTATAGCCACTGGCAACACCGGTTCTTACCAGCGCCTGGTTCTCTTCAATCAGTATGCTCCAGCTACCTTCCTGCCATGGTACTGAGAGTACGTCGGGTACGATCGCGCGCGGGTGCAGGCTGTGGGCTTTGGCCAGACCGATCCAGCCTTCGATCAAACGTTTGTTGACCGCGGCAATTGGCGTCAGATCATCGATCACCGGACCAATACTGAAATGCGTGTCTTCGACATCTGTCGCCAGCTCGTCATCCAGAATATTCGGTATCGCTTTTAAACGCACACTGGCTTTTTTGGTGGGGATTTCAGCGCTGGTCAGCAGGATTTGTTCACTGGGAGCGAGCATCACGACTTGCGCGCCTTTGGCATCTTCCGAGGCATCGAGCATGCTGCCATGACGAATCGCCTGGGTACTGCCGTCATTGACCCGTATCCAGCTGTAGTTATCAGCCAGATTTTCAGGTATTCGTATGTAGATCAAATCCATTTAGATCGTTCCATAACTACGGTTAATGACGCTCACTTTTTTCTGTGCATCG
>CALIRD010000110.1 GCA_938042355.1 uncultured Thiotrichales bacterium | reverse complement strand
ACTTTCTGGCCTCTGAATATTCACTTGCTGCTAACAAGTCTACAAACTCGTTGGCTACTCTGGTGGTATTCTCACCTTCACCTGCTTCAACACGCTGTCCAATATATCCTGTCCGTTTAGATGAGTAGCTTTTTTTAGGTTTTCCTAGTCTCGGCCGATCAACGATACCGGGATTTTTTGCGAGTCTTCCTTCAGCTACCGGTTCTTCAGTGGTTGTAGCTTGCTCCGTTAGATTATCTTCGGTGGTTTCTTCAGCAATAACGGGGTTATATGTAAAAAACAGTATGGAGGTTAGTAAAATGTAGATTCGTGACATCAGGGGTGACTCCTTAATTATTGTTATGCATATTAGTCAATAAATTACCTATAAGGTTCTGTCGTTGAGGATATCATTCTTTGGGGAGGTCTCGACATCAGACAGAACCTTACAGGTAAATTTTTATATACGTTATGAAACAGCTCTTACAAAGTACAAGCCGGCGATTTTGTTGTTTTCGACAATGACCTTTACATCAACATCGAGGTGTTCAAAAACACAACGAACATTGACCACATCATAATGTGGATTTTCTTCTACCTCGGTTTTTGACTGTGTTTTGAAGTCACCGGTTTTTGTTTGCAGTTTTATCCAGGAATTTCTCAACGTCTTGGTCGGCATAGTGACTGCCATGGCGGGATCGAAAGCGTTGTGAGCGATGCGATACTCACCCTGAGCGAGCTGCCCAACAAATTCTGTGGCAATTTTTTCAGATTCGGTAAGCTCAAGATGCGATGACGCAAATGCAGGACTGGCAAGTATGGTTAGCCAGATAATCAGTATCAGTTTTTTCATTTTTTCTCTCCTTTGCTACAAACGTTGTAAACATTTACTTAATACCTACCAATAAGCATGCCAATAACGCGAGAGAGAGCTTAAGTCTTTGTTTTATATTTACTAATTCAGAGTATAGTGGCGAAAACCCGAGTCATCCGGGTTGTTAAATTACTCCAAATAGTGGAAAAACTGTCCGTAAGACCGTCTACGGACAGTGTTTATGATCAGCCTGTAAAGTAGTGAACAATATTGACGCCGCATAAAAAGATGATGAGAAAAAAAGTGGTGAGTGTGCCCAAAAATCGCGCGAGTGAATAACCAGCTGATCGGTTCAGCCCATAAGCGTGCAACAAGCGCGCTACGACCAAAACAGTACCGAATAGGTGAATGTATATATGACTCACGCCTCGTATCTCACAGAAGTACAAAAGCAATAACGCAATGGGTGCATACTCAATCAGGTTCGCCTGGACGCGGATACGACGGTCTAGCGTGGTGTCTCCATTTGTACCTATGCCGATCTGATTCTTTTTTCGATACAGAGCGACTCTTAAAGAAAGTAGTACCAGCAGTAGACCAAGCAATGACGCATACAGGGCTGTAATTTCACCGTTCATATTAATTCCTTCATCGTAGTGTGACTAATTCTTCACCGGCAGTTGGGTGAATAGCAACCGTATTGTCAAAGTCAGTTTTGGTTGCGCCCATTTTTACAGCCACCGCAAAGCCTTGAATGATTTCATCAGCTGCATCACCGGCAATATGCAGCCCGACAATGCGTTCATCGGGTCCTGTGCAAATTAACTTACACAAGGTTGCCGGTTTTTCTTCCAGTACGGCATAGTACATATTGACGAACCGACTGCTGTATATTTTCAGATCATCACCATATTTTTCACGCGCCTGATGCTCGCTTAATCCTACCGTGCCAATCGGTGGGTGACTGAAGATCACTGATGCAATGTTGTCATAGTTCAAGTGCGCCCCAGCCTGGTCATCAAACAAACGATCAGACAGGCGTCTGCCAGCCGCAATCGCCACCGGTGTGAGTTCAATTCTGCCACTCACATCACCAACAGCATAGACACCGTTAACATTGGTGTTCTGGAATTTGTCAGTGGTGATAAATCCCCGTCTATCAATTTTTAAATCGGTCTGGTCGATATGAATCTGGTCACTGGCGGGTTCACGTCCGATTGCCCAGATAATACAATCATAGTTAGCCAGTACTTGATTATTATTAGTAGTCAGGTGTAATTGATTATCCACTCGTTCTACTTTGGTTATCTCGGTATTGGCGATTACTTCAATGCCGGATTCATTAATACTCTCCATCACCAGCGCAACAATGTCGTGGTCAAAGCTGCGCAGAGCTGATTCTTTACGCAGTATCAGTGAGACATCGGAGCCCAGTGATTGCAACACGCCTGCCAGCTCGGTCGCGATGTAACCGGCGCCAACCACAGCGACTTTTTGTGGCTGATGTTCCAGCTCAAAAAAGCCATCGCTGGTTATTCCTAACTCTGCACCTTCAATATCCGGGTAACGTGGACGACCACCCGAAGCAATGAGTATATGAGGTGCCGTGTACTGCTTGCCATTAGCCTCGATAGTGTTGTTATCGATGAAGTGAGCATGAGCAGCAATTTCAGTGACCCCTGAGTTACCCAGATTGCGGTGGTAAATACCATTAAGCCTTTCTATATAGGCGTCGCGTTTGTGCTTGAGTGTGGGCCAATCAAAGCCGGTCGAGACTTTTTCGAATCCATATCCCTCCACATGTTTTAATTGTTCTGCCAAGTGTGCAGCATTCCACATGACTTTTTTAGGTACACAACCAACATTCACACAGGTGCCACCGATAGCACCCGCTTCAAAGACAGCGACTTTAGCACCATACTCGGCAGCACGTCGCGCTGATGCAATACCACCACTACCACCGCCAATGACGAGGTAGTTATATTGTTCTGTCACTGGACTGCTCCTGAAATTCTCTGTCTTATTAATTCGGCATCATAACAAACGGACATAAAAAAAGACCACCCGTAGGTGGTCTTCTATTCGTTCTTGTTTTAGCGCTAATCGCCAGCAGTAGTTAGCAGTGAACGCACAGCAACAACCAATGCAGCCGGGCCGATAAAGGCTGACAGGTTATAACCAATTTTAGTCAGGATATTTGCTACAGCAGCCAATTCGCCTAAACCTGAACCCAGCCCGCTTAGTGCGCCAGCTGACATCATCAGCGCGATCGCCGAGATCAGGAAAGTGCGCGTTTCTGCAGCTGATACGTTCAAGAAACCAACGACCAGACCAAGTGCCACCAATACGGCAGACATGACAGGTGGTAGATTGACAAGTGCAGCTAAGACACAGATTGCAACACCTACTAGAAACAGAATACGTCCGATTCCGATATTACCCATTATTTTTCTCCTCATTTATTATGTTGTTTGCTCATCCTTTAATTGTTATGTCATTCCATGAGCACCATTATTATGGGTATGCGTTAACGCCGATACAATGTTAAATTAGCCTTTAGAGTCTTGATATATTGTTCTTGATGTGAAGTGCGATTAGCTTATATTGTTGATTTTCATATCTATTTCAGGCTTTTTGAATCTCTGTGGTGGAGATCGTGATGATTGACACTCGCTGGTCTGTTCGTCGCAGCTAATTAACACATTATAAACTTGGGGGTTATAAATGGAACGATTCTGGTTAAATTCATACGCTGATTATGTGCCTCATGATATCCCTGATTTAGCGCACAGTTCATTGGTTGATTTGATGCAGCAGAGTTTCAAAAGCTATGCCAATGACCCGGCCACACATTGCATGGGTACGAGCTTGAGTTACGCCCAACTTGATCAACAGAGTAAGCAGTTTGCAGCCTGGTTAATCAACTCAGCCGGACTTGAGCAGGGTGATCGGGTCGCAATTATGTTGCCTAATGTGTTGCAATACTCGATCGCCTTGTTTGGAATCTTGCGTGCTGGTTTGGTGGTGGTGAACGCCAACCCCATGTACACCCCACGCGAGCTGCGTCATCAACTTTCTGATTCGGGCGCCAAGGCTTTACTGGTGTTGGAAAACTTTGCTCATGTGGTTGAGAAATCTCTGGAAGGCACTGAAGTAGAGCAAGTAATTACGACCGGTCTCGGTGATTGTCATGCTTTTCCAAAATCCTGGTTGATGAATACCGTGGTCAAGCATGTCAAGAAGATGGTGCCAGTTTATAATCTACCCAACTCCACCAGTTTCAAAAAAGTGTTGGCGCATCCAACGGATGCCTACAGCGACGCAAGTCCACAACTACAGGATATCGCTTTTCTGCAATACACCGGTGGTACTACCGGTGTGTCTAAAGGTGTGATGCTTACCCACAATAATATTTTGTCGAATATTAAACAGTCGTCGGTATGGACAGAAGATTCGCGAGCCAATATGCGTGTCGTGATTGCGGCGCTGCCCTATTATCATATCTTCGCTTTAACGGCGAATGCATTAGCGGGTATGTACTATGGTTCGGTAAACGTGATGATCACCAACCCGCGTGATATGCCTGCCTTCGTCAAGGAATTATCCAAGTGGGACTTCACCTATTTTCCCGGCGTAAACACACTCTTTAGAGGCTTACTCAATACCCCCGGTTTTTCTGATCTGGATTTCAGTCATTTGCGCTTGACTGTTGGTGGCGGCATGGCGGTTACCAAAGATGTAGCCGAGCAATGGCTCGAGGTTACCGGCACCCATATTCTCGAAGCGTATGGCCTTACAGAAACCTCACCGGGCGCGACCGCTAATGTTGTTGGTGCCCCGTGGCGCGGTTCGATCGGCTTACCCAATGTCTCAACCTGGGTAAAAATAATTGACGATGATGATAATGATCTTGCAATTGGTGACGAGGGTGAGCTTTGTATTAAAGGACCCCAAGTTATGAAAGGCTACTGGAACCGCCCGGAGGCAACAGCTGAAGTGATGACTTCAGACGGTTATTTTAAAACTGGTGATTATGCAAAAATTGATGAAGAAGGATTTATTTACATTCTTGATCGCAAAAAGGACATGATCAATGTCTCAGGTTTCAACGTATACCCAAACGAGATAGAAGATGTCGTAAGTAATCATCCTGACATACTTGAAGCCGCTGCCATTGGTGTTGATGACGAAAAGTCCGGTGAGGCGGTGAAGTTGTTTGTGGTGAAAAAGAACGCAGCCTTTACTGAGCAGGAATTACGAGATTATTGCCGGGAGTATTTAACCGCCTATAAATGTCCCAAACATATCGAGTTCCGAGACGATTTGCCTAAATCCAATGTTGGCAAAATATTACGTCGGGAACTAAGAGACTAAACGGATCTAGCCATCGGTATATTTGCGTTGGATGTGGCGCGTTAAGGCGGGCGAAAGGCGTTTAATCCACGGTGCAATGCGACTGACACCTTTACCGATGATCACTTCATGTTTGCCACGCTCGATGGCCTGCATTAGTGACAAGGCACATTCTTTCGGACTGATGCCATCCAGGTTGTTCTGATCCTTGAGCATGGCTGCTTGACCGTTTCCATTCATGGCATTCAATGCCACATCGGTATTGACATAGCCCGGAGCTGCTACCAGTACTTGTATGCCGTGTTGATGTAGTTCGGCTCGTAAACCCTCCATATATCCATGTACCGCAAATTTGCTGCCAGAATAGCCTGTACGTAACTGGGTACCCATTATCCCTGCCACGCTACTGACACAAACGATTGAGCCAGAACGACGTTTGATCATGTCAGGCAGTATTGCTTTGCACATAGCGATGGTGCCGAAGTAATTGATATCCATTAATTTACGATCAACTTCAATGTTAGTGTCCATGGCGAGTTCGCGTTGAGAGATACCGCCGTTATTAATGAGTATGTCTATCTGACCAGTAGCTGGCAGCGTCTTGTTCACTATTTCTGCGAGTGCGTCATAGCGTTCAAGGTCGAGTGGTACCACCATGTGTTGCTCTGGATTGTTGAGTGTCGATTTTAGTTGCTCAAGTACATCCTGACGTCTGGATGAGAGCACCAGCGAGGCACCCTGTTGAGCAAGTTCTTGAGCCAATGCTTTACCGATGCCGGAGCTTGCGCCGGTCACCCAGACTTTCTTGTTTAAGAACCAGGACATTTGTGCTTGCTCCCTTGTGACATTATTTTTCTGAAAACTTACTTTTGTCAGGTGAAAAAACCTCATCAAAATGGGCTAAACCACATGATTTTGTAAGGGTTTGTAAACCGAGAATTAACAATATTTATCTCCGATTATATACATCTTGTCTGTGTAGTCCTCCATCATAGCGGCTCAATTCATACACATAACTAGAAATACAGGAGTCTCACAATGAATGAGCAAGTAAATGCGGCCGGAAATACAGCTAATGCTGCTGGCGACATGATCGGAAATTTCCTGACCAGTGTTGGTTTACCCGCCGGTCTCTCTAACGTTATCACCGTTCTACTCATACTGATAGTTGGTATGTTTATCGCCAAATTTATTGGTGGCATGGTTCGACGTGTAATTAATAAAACTGGCATTGCTTCACGCTTGACCGATTCAGGTAGTAAAACTGATCTGGGAAAGTCGATCGGTAAGCTGGTCTACTACGTCATCTTATTATTCGTACTGTTGATCGTGCTGGAACGACTGGGTGTTACCTCGGTACTTGATCCATTAAAGAACCTGGTTAACAAGTTTACCAACGCACTGCCTAATGTAATAGGTGCCGGTATTGTCTTCTACGCAGGCTGGATCATTTCTAACCTGGCTTCCAGCGCAGTTGGCCTTGGTGCCAGCAAGTTGGATACACAACTGGTTGAGCGTGGTTTTAACCCTGAGTTCAAAATCTCGAAGTTCCTGAGTGCCTTTGTACTGGGTGCAATCTTGTTGCCCATCGTGGTTGCCGGTTTCCAGGTATTGAACATCCCTGCAATTTCTGACCCGGCTGTTGCCATGGTGCAAGAGTTCATGGGCGCTGTGCCTAACATCGTTGCTGCCGGTATCATCCTGCTGGTTGCTTATATGATGTCAAAGTTCATCGTGATGATGCTTGGTGGTTTACTCGACGGCATGAACGTTAATGCCATACCTGCCAAGATGGGTATGGGCAGCATGTTTAATGAAGAGCGCACCGCGGTTGGCGTGATTGGTCAAATCGTTACCTTCTTCATTATGTTGACTGCCGGTACTGCCGCGGTCGAGAAGCTGAACATTGATATCGTGTCACGTTTGTTCGGTGGCATCCTTGAGTTTGGTGGTGGCATTGTAGTCGGTGGCATTATCTTGCTACTGGGTGCTTTCCTTGCCAATCTGGCGCACGAGAAATTGACCGCTGCCGGTCAAGGATCAATTGCCAACATCGCCCGTATCGCTATTCTTGGCCTGGTATTGGCTATGGGTCTGCGCGCTATGGGTCTGGCTGATAACATCGTAAACATGGCGTTTGGCTTCACCTTCGGTGCCATCGCAATTGCTACTGCTCTGGCCTTTGGTATGGGTGGTAAAGATGCAGCAGGTAAGATCGCCAACAAGTGGGCTGATAAGTTCTAACGTCAGTTTCATTAGTAGTGTAAGAAAGGGGCTTCGGCCCCTTTTTTTATCGGATCATTTTTATTGATACACTAGTCAAAATTATCATCAAAGAATCGCTATGTTGAAATTACTCGGATTTTCTCCCGCTTTTGGTTTACCAGATGCCAGTCCCTTTGTCGTCAAGGTCGATACGTATCTGCGTATGACAGGTCTTGAGTATGACTATGAGGGCGGTATGCAGAACCTCAAAAAAGCGCCCAAAGGTAAGCTGCCTTTATTGGAAGATGAAGGCAAAATCATCCCGGATTCCGAGATCATCATTGATTACCTGAAACATGAAAAAAATGCTGATCTTGATTACTGGTTAAGTGATGAGCAGCGAGCTGTAGCTCACCTGGTTATCAAATCTCTTGACGAGAATTTGTACTGGTGTCTGGTCTACTCACGCTGGGTAAATCAAGAAACCTGGTTAAAGGTCAAGGACAACTTTTTTGCAGGTATGTCATTTCCGCTAAAAGTTATTTTACCTCCCTTACTGCGCAGTGGCGTGAAAAGCAGCATTAAAAAACAGGGCATGGGAAGGCACAGCGAAGAGGAGGTTCTGGCGATTGCCAATAAAAGTTTTGTCAGCCTTGAGGACATGCTGGGTGAAAAGGACTACTTTTTTGGTGACCAGCCATGTTCTCTGGATGCCACCGTCTATGGCCATGTGGCCTGTTTTATCCGCTCAGAGCTAAAGAACCGTTTTAATCAGGATGCACGTCAGTACACTAAGTTAGTGGATTTCTGCCACAGAATCGCGATGAAGTACTAACCTAAACCAGTCGTGAATAGTATGACAGCCTGTCTGGAGTAGCTGTTTTCACTGTCAATGATATGACTAATTGATTAGACTGATAGACATCACTATGTGGGCAGGGGAGAGCTCGCTTGAAGCCAACCAATATCGCAGATCCAGAATACTTTCATAAAGTGGTGGACTGTCAGTACGCCTGTCCCGCACACACTCCGGTCCCACACTATATTCGCTTAATCTCAGCAGGTCGATATTCAGATGCCTATATGGTTAATTGGGAGTCAAATGTGTTTCCGGGTGTTTTAGGTCGAACCTGTGACCGCCCCTGTGAACCCGCATGTCGCCGTGATCGGGTAGAAGATAAACCCGTTGCCATCTGTCGTTTGAAGCGAGTCGCGGCGGATAACAAGGACGATGCCGAAGTATTGGCACGCATGCCCGAGATACCCACGCAGAAAAATGGCCGAAAAATCGCATTGATTGGTGCTGGTCCGGCATCGCTTACGGTAGCACGCGATCTAATGCCGTTGGGTTACGATATTGATCTCTATGATGATCAGCCAGAAGCTGGTGGATTTATGCTCAGCCAGATACCCGCTTTCCGTTTGCCCATTGAGGTACTGCGCCAGGAAGTGAATTACATTCTGGACATGGGCGTGATTACGACATTGGATACCTATGTCGACAGCCTGAAAAAAGTATTGGATGTCGGTTACGACGCGGTCTTTATTGGTACTGGTGCACCGCGTGGCCGGGACTTGAAAATCCCGGGCCGAGAGGAAGCCGATAATAATGTGCACATTGGCATCGACTGGTTATCGAGTGTGGCTTTTGAGCACACTGAAAAGATTGGCAAGAAGGTAATAGTGCTCGGTGGTGGTAATACCGCCATGGATTGTTGTCGCACTTCATTACGTCTGGGTGCTGATACCGTAAAGGTAGTAGTGCGCAGCCCCAAGGTTGATATGAAAGCTTCGGCCTGGGAAATTGAGGATGCAGAACGCGAAGGCGTGCCAATGCTCGAGAACCACACGCCCAAAGAGTTTGTGGTGGAGAATGACAAGCTGGTCGGTATGAAGTTTGAGTTGGTACGAGCCGAGTATGACGAGAACGGCAGACGTTCATTGATTCCTACCGGTGAGCCCGATGCCTATATCGAATGTGATGATGTCTGTATCGCCATTGGTCAGGATAATGCCTTGCCCTGGATAGAGCGTGACATCGGGGTTGAGTTCGGCAAGTGGGACTTACCCGTACTGAATAATAAGACCTTTCAGTCAACTCATCCCAAAGTCTTCTTTGGTGGTGATGCAGCCTTGGGGCCGGATAATGTCATTACTGCCGTTGCGCATGGTCATCAAGCGGCTATCTCGATTCACTTGATGTGTGAAGGAGAAGATGTCGAGCAAGCCAGGCCGGCACCGACCACCAATTTGGTGAGTCAGAAAATGGGTATTCATGAATGGAGTTATGACAGCCCGATAGCACATGATGAACGTTTTGCGGTGCCACACGAAGCGGTAGAAACTACCCTGACCAACCGCAAGATCGAAGTGGAGCTGGGCTTTGATCCGCAGACGGCCGTAGCAGAAGCACAACGTTGTCTTAATTGTGATATGCAAACTGTTTTCACCGCCGAAAAATGTATCGAGTGCGATGCCTGTGAAGATATATGCCCCACCGATTCGATCACCTTCACCCAAAATCAGGATGATGAAACAGCCTTGCGCCAGAGTTTGAAAGCGCCGGCAAATAACACCGAGCAGGATTTATATCTGGCCGATGGGCTTAAAACCGGACGGGTCATGGTCAAGGACGAAGATGTTTGTCTGCATTGTGGTTTATGTGCAGAACGTTGCCCGACTTCGGCATGGGATATGCAGAAATATCTCTATCAAGTTACCAAAGCTACACCGATAGTTGCTTATGAATAACGTTACTGCAGTTAATGATCTGGTAATTCGCTTCGCCAACGTCAATGGTACCGGCTCTGCCAGTGCCAATGATTTATTTGCCAAATCGCTATTCCGTATGGGTTTACCGGTCAGTCCAAAAAATATTTTTCCGTCCAATATCCAGGGCTTGCCGACCTGGTATGAAGTACGGGTCAGTGACAAGGGTTATCTCGGACGTCGTTTGAACGTCGACATGATGATCTCGGTCAATCCACAAAGCATGGAAAAAGATATTAAAGACGTGCGTTCCGGTGGCTATTTTGTTTACGACAATACCAAACCGCTGGCGCAATCATGGTTCCGTGATGATGTTACCTTTATCGGTTTACCACTCACCCGTTTATGTCTTGAGAATTACTCCGATCCCAGACAGCAACAACTGTTTAAAAATATCATTTACGTGGGTGCTTTGTCAGCCCTGCTGGATATCGAGTTTGATGTGATTACCGATATCATTAAAGAGAAATTTGCCAGTAAAGAAAAATTGATTCCACCGAATATTCTGGCACTGGAACTGGGTCGGGATTTTGCCAAAGCCAATTACGCTTGTCCTTCAACATTGCGGGTTGAGCGTCGCGACATGATAGGTGACAAGATTTTAATTGATGGTAACTCTGCCGCTGCACTAGGTGCAGTTTACGCCGGTGCTACGGTGGCTGCCTGGTATCCAATTACCCCATCCACGTCCTGTGTTGATGCGTTTGGTGCCTACTGCAAACAGTACCGGGAAGATGCTGAGGATGGCAAAAAGAATTATGCCATCGTGCAGGCGGAAGACGAGCTGGCCGCCATCGGTATGGTGGTTGGCGCCATGTGGAATGGTGCACGTGCTTTTACCGCGACCAGTGGTCCGGGAGTTTCACTCATGAGTGAATTTCTTGGTTTGGCCTACTATGCCGAAGTACCAGTGGTGTTATTCAATATACAACGTACCGGTCCATCAACAGGGATGCCGACAAGAACCCAGCAATCCGATGTTATAGCCTGTGCTTACGCTTCGCATGGTGATACCAAACATGTATTGCTGTTTCCATCCACTCCGAAAGAGTGTTTTGACATGGCGGCTGAATCTTTTGATCTGGCTGAGCAACTACAAACGCCTGTGATCATGTTGTCGGATTTGGATCTGGGTATGAACGACTGGATCAGTGAACCGTTTGCTTGGGACGACCAGCGCGAATATAAACGTGGCAAAGTACTCAATGCCGAGCAACTGGATGAGCTGACCGAACGCTGGGGTCGTTACAACGATACCGATGGTGACGGTATTCCATGGCGCACTATACCGGGCACCCATCCCACCAAAGGCTCGTATTTTACCCGTGGAGCTTCACGCGACGAGTACGCGGTGTATACCGAAGACAGTGCCGCTTACAAGCGCAATGTAGATCGTCTTGCATTAAAGTGGGAAACCGCCAAAACTCTGGTACTCGAAGCCGAGTTTAGACTGGCTGCCACTAACACCCGAATTGGCTTGATGTATTTTGGTACCACGGAGAATGCAGCACTCGAAGCAGCGGATCGTTTGGCAGCGGATGATGTTGTGGTAGATCTGTGCCGGATCCGATCATTTCCGTTCACGGCCGCCATTGAAGAGTTTGTTGGCGAGCATGACCTGGTCTTTGTTGCTGAACAAAATCGAGATGCACAAATGCGCACACTGTTAATCAATGAGCTTGAAGTGCCGCCGCAACAACTGGCAGCGGTATTGAATTACGATGGTATGCCGATTACGGCAGGTAATATTTGTGAGCAAGTACATGAGTATTTTGCTACCAACGAAAAAAGTGCTGCAGGTTAGCCGGAACAAACATTATGACTTTTATTAAATCAACTTTTCGTCATCCTGAATTACCCACCAACGAGCTGGGTTTCACACGACAGTATTATGAAGGTGTGTTATCGACCTTGTGTGCGGGTTGTGGGCATGACTCAATCAGTGCGGCCATTGTGATGGCTGCTTTTGAAGCCAATATAGAACCTCATAAAGTCGCCAAGCTTTCCGGCATTGGGTGTTCGTCTAAAACTCCGGCCTATTTCCTGGTTAATTCCCATGGTTTTAATACCGTGCATGGTCGTATGCCATCCGTTGCTACCGGTGCCAATATGGCTAACCGTGATCTTCAATATATCGGAATTTCCGGTGATGGCGACACCGCTTCGATCGGCATGGGGCAGTTTGTACATGCTACCCGACGAAATTTGAACATTCTCTATATTGTAGAAAACAATGGCTGTTATGGCTTAACCAAAGGTCAGGACTCTGCGACGGCCGATCGTGGTTCACACAGCAAAAAAGGTGCACCCAGTCCTTATGAAGGTATCGACCTCTGTGCTCTGGCGTTACAGTTAGGCGCAACCTTCGTTGCCAGAAGTTTTTCCGGTGACAAGCACCAGTTGATACCGCTGATCAAGGCGGCTCTCAAGCACAAGGGTTTTGCGTTTATCGATGTCATCTCTCCTTGTGTTACGTTTAACAATAACCCCGGCTCAACCAAGGGTTATGAGCACGTGCGGGATCATTTAGCTGCTACCAATACGATTGACTTTGTGCCTGAGCGAAAAGAACTCACAACAGAATACGCAGAGGGTTCCACGCAACAGGTGACGCTGCACGACGGATCGGTGATGGCCTTGCACAAAGTGGATAAAAATTACGACGTCAGTAACAAATCTGCAGTCAGTATGTCATTGCTGGATTATTCCGAGCGCGGAGAAATTCTGACAGGCTTGCTTTATCATGATGAAGAGTCTCAGGATTTACACCAAAGCCTGGGCACCACCGATGTACCCTTGAATACTTTGAAAGAATCCGACCTGTGTCCGGGCGGCGACGCGCTAAATAAATTGAATCAAGGTTTGCGTTAATGACACCGGCGCAACTCACAACGGCAAGGATCAGAGGACACCTGTCTGGGTTGCTCATTATCGCGCTGGCTGTTTATCTCACCTATAGAACCGGTACGATAGCGTATGTAATCGCTGCCGGTGTTTTTTATATTTTTATCAATGTCTGGTTCATGTTTAGCAAGGGCAGAGCCATTGATCGCGCCTAGAGAGAAAAAACCAAAAGAGTGTGAGTGAATAATGATCGAGGAGCCAATCACAGACGAGGTTAAGAAAAAACGTACGTCTATTTGGGTATATGTCTTTTTAGGCATGATGGTCGGGTTTTGGTCAACCTTGTACCAGGAAATATCCAGTTTTGATGACTGGCCTAAAGCCGGGCAGATTGCTTTTAGGATGATCAACTTATTTTTGCTATGTGTAGTTGCACTACTCACTCGTTTGGGTAATGGTCAAATACGTCTAGTAAATGATGGTAACCACATGTCTATAAGGAGATTAATCGTATTAATATTAGCTTCATTATTAGGTGCAATAGTTGCACTTGGTATTGATCAAAATTTCGGCGATTATTAACTTTTTAGTATGCACTACCTTTAGGAAATTTATGTTTAATACCCCATTTATGAGTAAGCTGCTGACTGATGCAACGAGGTTATGCCTGTTGAGTACGCTGTTGCTGGCTTCTCAAATTGTTCTGGCTGAAGACACATTATCATCTAAAGCCTCTGCACAAAAAACAGTACTCATCACGGGAGCTAATCGTGGTCTTGGTCTGGAGTTTGCCAGGCAGTTTACACAACTTGGCTACACGGTCATTGGCACGGCTCGTAACCCGGAAAAAGCAATCGAGCTAAAAGCACTCGGCGTAATTGTGGTAGCACTGGATGTGACCGACAGTGAGAGCGTTGCCAGTATGGCTGAGTCCCTCAAAGGTACGGCGATCGATATTCTGGTTAACAATGCCGGGGTGATAGGAAACCCGCAGGAAAACTTTAAAAGCTTTGATTTTGATCAGGCACTATTAACCTACAACATTAATAGCCTGGGCCCGATGCGTGTGACGCAGGCCCTGTATCACAATTTACTCGCTGGAAAAGAGAAGAAGGTAATACAGATCACCAGTATTCTGGGCAGCATCGAAAATAATTCAGGTGGTTATTACGATTATCGTGCCAGCAAAGCCGCTCTCAATACGATGAATAAATCACTCGCTATAGAATTGGAGTCAGAGGGCTTTACCTGTGTGGTTTTACACCCTGGTTGGGTTAAAACCGATCTGGGTGGTCAGGGCGCGCCACTAGAGCCAGCGCAGAGCATTAAAGGTATGCTGACAGTGATTCAAGGGCTTGAAGATGATGATAATGGCAAGTTCTATGATTATCGGGGCAATGCTATCGCCTGGTAAAGGTCAGACGTCAGGTTTCCAGATACTCAACCAAATAATTACAGCAATGAAGACCCATAGCAGGATGAGTATCGACGTTGCCTTGATGTAAACGGCTCTGATTTGCTGCTCTCTATGTTCACTGGAACCCTGTTCTTCTATGTTCTTCCAGACTTGAAAAAAGCGAATTAATGCAAATCGAATACCCACTCCACACGCCATGGTCGCTGCGAACAAAACAAGTTTCAATCCTAGCCAGTTTGGCATAGCAATCTCATTGCTTAATGCTAGCCAGGCAATCAGTAACAAAGCCGGTATTAACAAATAGCGCAATACACGATCGGCTTTTGCTAACACAGCAGCATATTTGCTTTGTTGCTGTCGATGCACAATCTCTATGCCAATCAACCAAACGATACCCGCCAATAAAAATACCCAGACGGTTACTTGAGCCAGGGGTAAATATGCTCGCTGGGTTGCCAACATAAAACCTAGCATAAACTGCAAGATCAAGGCGTAGCGCACATGCTGGTCTACATTCATAACGTGTTGCATTAACCGTTTACGTTCTGCAAAGGGCATGTCTTTTGCATAACTCACATAACGGTAGGTACTATTGATGACGAGTTCCGAACCCAACCAATATCCGAGAACCACAATGTGCAATACCAGTATCAGGTGGGCGTTCATTGTTTATTTGATAATCTGGCGGGGTTGATAGTGCAGGTATTCTTCAGCATCGTGGGTTTGCCAGTCATGACTGATTCGGCTTTCATTAATCAGGGTGCGTTGAAACAGCCGGTTGTTACGATACCAGTGCCAGGTGCGGTTTTTATGTTGACCGTCTTCACTGACGGTTATGATTTCATAATAACGAAAGCCGTTTTCACCCGGCCGTACCCACTGCACCATGATGGTGCTGTTAGTTTCATCCAGATCGATGGAGGCGGTCCAACCATCAATCAGATCATTTTTGATATGCAGCCTATCGTTATTGTATACGCCTTCGAAAAAACGTATTTCACGGCTGCCATCTGCCCAGGTATAAATGTTGGACTGGTTTAAAATAGCTCCTTCTTCGTCGCTGTCATGCAAACGACAGATCAGACGTGACTGGTGTCGATCAATTTCACGATGATTGTGATCGAAATGAACGTATTCACCTTCCCAGACGCCTGCTTGTTGCGCCACCAAGGGCATATTTTTTGCGATGATTCCCATATCGACCATTTTCCGTTTGAGTTTTTATGCTAAGAACGGTTACACAACTATTATGTGTTATTGCGATTTATGTTTTAGGATACTACCACTATATGCATATCTCAGGTCGGCGTTAATGATAAAACTCAAAGCTATTCTGCTACTAGCAAGCTGTATCATCAGCTATGCGTGTCAGACTGATTCATCACTCTCAGATTCATTAGGAGAGTTTTGTGCAAAACTTCCGCGGCCTGAATATGCAAATCTGAAATTACATGTAACCAGTAATGATTGGTTTGAAGTGTATTCAGTCGGTGATGGCGTTTGGGCACTTTACGAGCCACACCAATGGCAAGAAGTTATTTCCTATTTAATTTTAGGAGAGCAACAAGCCGTGTTGTTCGATAGCGGCAATGGACTTGGTGATATTCGAGCGGTAGTCAACAAACTGACATCCCTACCGCTACTGGTCATTAATTCCCATTCTCATATTGATCATATTGGTGGTAATTATCAGTTCGAAAATATTGCATCACTCTCCACAGAGTTTTCTCTCACGCGCAGCAAGGGTGTTGATGAAGCTTCAGTGAAAGAAGAGGCTTCAGCGGCTGCGTTATGCCGGCCGTTACCGGCCGGGGTTACTCAAGCTGATCATACTATTCGTCCTTATCAGATCACGCGGGTACTCACGGCCGGTCAACGTCTTGATTTGGGTGGTCGTCAATTAGAGGTGATTTCAATTCCGGGGCATACTGATGATTCTATCGCCTTACTGGATAGCGAGGCTGGCTATTTATGGACCGGAGACAGTTACTATGCCGGCCCGATCTGGTTGTTTGCAGACGAGACTGACTTGTCAGACTACCAACAATCCATACATTATTTGGCAAAATTGAGTCCACAGTTAACTTCATTATTTCCAGCACATAACACACCAAAGGTTGATCCGAAAACACTGGTAGAGGTCGCAAGTGCCTTTGATAAAGTACTCGCCGGCTCAGAAACTTCTGAACCCGAATGGGATGGAGTCTTACGTTTTCAGTATGATGGTTTCAGTTTTTTGTTAAGAGAAGATTTTGCAGACAATGATTAGAGGTATCAAATGCGTGTTTTAATAATCCTGATATTAACTCTACCGTTACTCAACGCTTGTAACAGCTTACCTACAGTGCCAGATGTTATTCCTTCTCCATCAGAAATATTGGCAAAGTCGACCGGTGATGACTGGCGCAAACCCGACGCCGAAAATCTGTTAATACTGCAACTAGAAACGGGTCAGGTAATTGTCGAGCTGGCTCCGGAATTCGCTCGGGGACATGTGTCCAATATCAAGGCACTCGCCAGAGAAGAATATTTTGATGGGTTGGCTTTTTACCGTGTCGTCGAAGGTTTTGTCGCACAGGGTGGAGATCCTGAGGGTGATCAAAAGCCGATCAAACAAGCGCAGCGTAGTATACCTGCAGAGCTTTATCTTGATCAGTCGCTAAACTCGACCTTTACGTTGGTCGACGATCGTGATGGCTTTGCAGCCGAGACGGGTTATGTTAGTGGTTTTCCTGTAGCTCGCTCTGCAAATGGTAAGCAGTCATGGTTGACGCATTGTCCCGGTGCGTTTGCCATGGCAAGAGATGCTGACCCAAACAGCGGAGGAGCAACTTTTTATATTGTCATAGGTCATGCGCCACGCTATCTGGATAGAAACACAACCGTTTTCGGCAAAGTGTTGCAAGGCCTTGAATATGTCCAGCAATTGCGCCGTGGCTATGGCGAGTCGGGTGTGATTCAGTCCAAAGAAGATTACAACCCGATTAAGTCAATCCGTGTTGCTGCAGATTTGCCGGTCTCCGAACAGCCAGCACTTGAGGTAATGCGAACGGATAGTGTGTCTTTTCAGAAGTTAATACGTGCACGAGCTAATCGCCCGGAAGACTGGTTTTATGAAAGACCCGGTTATGTTGATGTGTGTGGTGTGATACCACCGGTGAGGTCCGTTAAGTAGTCAGTTTTCGCTAGTACTTATTGGCCGGTACAAAAATCGACGACGTGTTTTCTCACTCATTCGTCGTACCAGTCTAATCAGAATACTAATAACGATGATGCTGAGCACGAGGCGCAACACCAAAACACTATTAAGGTTCGCGCCAATGATCAAGACCAGAAAAGTATCTTCAATCAAACTATGGCAGATCCCAAGTAAAGAGACTGAGGAAAACACATCAGTTTGGTTGATCTCTCCGCTACGTGCTTCTTTAATCAGCAAGCCACCACCATAGGCCAGCCCGAGAGTAAAACCGACGATGGTAATAGTGACTGCCTCACGTCCCAGGCCCATCACCTGAAAGACGGGTGTTAATAGTAGTTCAAGTAATCGTTCAACACCGATTTTTTTGAATAAGCGTAACAGAGTAATCAATAGCACAATCACAAGTGCAATTTTTAGTAGGCTCAGGGTCTGGGTAATAACCCAGCTTATCAGAGAGTCGTCAGTTTGTGGCGCCTGCCATAAAAATTCAGCAGGCTGCTGTAGCCATTGCATGGTTTCAAACAACTGGTAACACAGATAACAAAAAAAGACGGCGGTAAATATTCTCAAGAGTAATTGCGTAAATAGTTTGCAACCTGCTTGTTGAGCAATACGCAGTTCTACCACCATGTTATGGGTGGTTAGCATTAACATCGCCAGGCAGGTAGTTTGTGCCTGGGTCCATTCGGCTGGGTCGGCCAGAGTCAGAAAAACGGCAACCCCGGTGTAGATATTAACGATCATGGTGGTCGCCCAGATCAGGCCAGCCATGTCGGGTAGCCCCATCGGCGCCATCAAAGGCTGGGTGAGAGCACTGAGGTATTCGGTCGCGCCAAAATAATCTAGAATTTTTACCAGGATCAACGCTGGTATCAGGATTCTGAAAAGAATCAGGATTGTCTGATATGAATCAGTTAAGATTTCCCGACTGACTCTAAGGGCTGTTGACATTCATGACCATCGTTCTTGTGGGCTGCAAATTTAAACTAGCACCGTTGCTGACATCTACTCAAGTAATCCTGTGAATAATTTTGATGTGATTGTTTTGGGCGGTGGGGCTGCCGGCTTAATGTGTGCGTTGACGGCGGGACAGCGTGGCCGTTCAGTGATCGTGCTTGAAGGCGCAAACAAAATTGGCAAGAAGATTCTGATGTCGGGTGGGGGGCGCTGTAATTTTACTAACTTACACTGCGAACCATCTAATTTTCTTTCCAGTAACCCGCATTTTTGTAAGTCGGCGTTAAAGCAGTTCTCGCAATGGGATTTTATTGCTTTGGTAGAAAAGCACGAAATTCCTTATCACGAAAAAACGCTGGGGCAGTTATTCTGTGATCATTCTTCTAAAGATATCTTGACGATGCTTGAGCAGGAGTGTTTTGCTGCTGGCGTCCAGATCAAGACCGAGAGTGGTGTTGGTACTGTGACATATGATCCTAAGTATACCGTGGAATCAGAGCATGGAAGCTATGAAGCAGAGTCTTTGGTCATCGCAACTGGTGGCTTGTCCATTCCAAGAATGGGCGCCTCTGATTTTGGTTTCAGGCTGGCCGGGCAGTTTAATTTGCCGGTGCTGGATACTCGTGCGGGTCTGGTGCCATTTACTTTTTCAGGCGAGTTACAACAGATGTTTGCCAGACTGGCTGGAGTGAGTATCAATTCCAGTGTTAGCGTCGGACCGACCAGCTTTAGTGAGGGACTACTATTTACTCACCGAGGGTTGAGTGGGCCTGCCATATTGCAAATATCCAGTTACTGGTTACCTGGCGATCTACTTATAATAAATTTGTTGCCCGATCACGAGATGAATCAGGTCTTGCTGGATGACAAGCGACACCAGTCTCGAAAGAAATTACACACGCTGTTAAGTCAACATGTACCCAAAGCCTTGCTGGTAGAACTTGAAAACAGGTATTGGAAGGAGTGGGTCGATATGTCGATTGCCGAAATCCCGGATAGCAAGTTATCAGACATAGCCGCCATCTTGAATAGCTGGTCATTAAAGCCTACAGCGACTGAAGGGTATCGAACGGCAGAAGTTACCTTGCAAGGTATAGACACACAATCTATGTCCTCAAAAACGATGGAGTGCAAACATCAGCCCGGATTGTTTTGTGTTGGCGAGGTACTCGATGTTACTGGTCATTTGGGTGGTTTTAACTTTCAATGGGCCTGGTCGTCCGGTTATGTTGCCGGCCTGCATGCCTAGTTCAATTTTGTGTTGGGGTGTGAGATGGCAGTATTTATGTGTAATCACCATCAAAATGGTAAAAAAGTATACAAAAAGCCAATAAATATCCTTAAATTAGTTGTGATTTATACAAACAGTCCATATATACTCCTCACAGCTTGAAAAGATGGTTGTTGAATTATGTTGTGCCTTCGTAGTTACCTCGTTGTACCTCGTTTCGTTTCTCATAGTTTTTTGACATCAGTTCTAAGCCCAACCGCCTTATTTATTTAAGGCAATTTATTTAGTTACACAGGAAATACAAATGTCTGAAAGAGTTACTGGAACCGTTAAATGGTTCAACGAAAGCAAAGGTTTTGGATTCATCGAACAAGAGTCTGGCCCTGACGTTTTTGCACACTTCAATGCC
>CALIRD010000109.1 GCA_938042355.1 uncultured Thiotrichales bacterium | reverse complement strand
TGCCGCGCTCTTTTTTGGCCGAACATTAAGAATGATTAAATTCAGTATCGGCCACCAGGCCAGTTTGGGTATTTCTACTACACGCTGATCGGATAAAAATTCTTTCAAATAGCGCCGTACAGCTTTTGCTGTAGGCGCATCAGGAGTGCCAAGATTATTGACGATTATGCCGGTTTTACTCACGAGCCTTCCTTATTAGTTCAATACCGGCGTTGAGTTACTACCCGCTCGAATCACTTTGAGCAGCATCTCACCTAAACCAACTCCCATACCCTCCGATAATTCTTCATAAAACGACTTGGCCGGCTCATAACTGACCAATTCCAAATCATCGTATTTTTCGCTGGCAATATATTCGGCATCTCCCAGCCCATCTACCAAACCAATCTTGACCGCCTCTTCACCGGTCCAGAACAAACCCGAGAACAAACCATCAACCTCGGTTAAACGATCTCCGCGCCCTGCTCTGACATCGTTAATGAATTGATCGTGTACTTGTCCAATCAGTTTTTCCAAATGAGCGACATGAGCGGGATTCACTTCCTCAAACGGGCTGAAAATTGCTTTATTTTCACCAGCGGTGATCGTGCGAGACTCAACGCCCAACTTGTCCATCAACTCGGTAACGCCATAACTGTCCATACGCACTCCGATCGAGCCGACAATACTCGCTCGGGATGCATAAATTTCATCGGCAGCAGCCGCGACATAATAACTGCCCGAGGCGCACACATCAGAGACAACGGCATACAACTTTTTCTCGGGATATTCAGCACGCAGAGACAGGATCTTCTGATAAATTGATTCAGACTGGACCGGGCTGCCACCCGGGCTATTGATCAACAAAACCACACCTTGTGCATTGTCAGCTTCAAAAGCCGATTCAAGCAACTCGTTCATTTGCCACGAAGTGACGTCTCCATTGGCCGCAATTACACCGGTAAAGGGAATTAACGCCAGATGTTCACCGGCAACGCCTTTGGAACCACCACCCCCACCAAACGCACCAAACAGCAAGGTGATCAGTAATAAACCAAGATAAAAGTACATCAGGCATTTAAAAAATGTTTTCCACTTTCTGGAGGTACGCTTTTCAGCCAGCATCTCGCCGGCCAGATCTCTGAGAATAGCGCTGTCACTCGAATTATTTTCACTCATAGTATTTCCGCTGGGTTCCGCTCGGGATATTCAATTGTCGAACGCTGATAATAACAATTACTGACAACAAGCACAGAATATTCAGTTAATATATTGTCACAGAGAAAAATTCAGGTGAATGGAGCAACAATGACTATAAAAATCGCCATTGCAGTTGAAACTGCCGAGGGAGAACGACGGGTAGCGATTGAACCCGGGATAGTAAAAAAACTCGCAGCACAAGGCGCAGAAATCGTAATGCTGGAAGGCTCAGCCGCCACAGCCGGATTCAATCAAGCTGAGCTGGATGAAGTGAGCTGGGTCAGCAAAGCTAAGGATCTTTATCAAAATGCCGATGTGATCTTCTCGGTGCAGATGCCGGATAGCAAGACTATTGCCATGCTACCCGATACCGCGGTCTTGATCGGCACTCTCACACCTTATAAAAACCCCGAACTGGTTCGGGCCTTGAATGAAAACAAGATCACCAGTTTTGCGATGGAGTTGATACCACGAATCTCACGCGCACAATCCATGGACGTGCTGTCATCACAAGCCGCCGTAGCCGGTTACAAGGCAGCAATCATGGCGGCAGATCGGATCCCACGCTTTCTACCGATGCTTACCACAGCGGCGGGTACGATTCGCCCATCAAAAGTTATCGTGATTGGTGCCGGTGTCGCCGGACTGCAAGCAATTGCCACTGCCAAGCGTCTCGGCGCGATTGTGCAGGGTTATGACGTACGCTCAGCCACCAAGGAACAAGTCGAATCTCTGGGAGCGAAGTTTATTGAACTGGATATTTCTGCCGAAGGCGAAGGTGGCTACGCAAGAGAACTGACCGATGAAGAAAAACAACAACAGCAAGATCAGTTAGCTAAATATATCTCACAAGCGGATGCGCTGATAACCACCGCTGCTGTCCCAGGACGACCTGCTCCCAAGATCATTCCGGTCAGTACGGTAGATGGCATGAAAAAAGGCTCTGTGATTATAGATCTGGCCGCGGAAGGTGGCGGTAACTGCGAGTTAACCGAGGCCGGAAAAACCATTGATCACAATGGTGTCACCATACATGCCCCTTTGAACGTACCCTCCCAGGTACCGTTGCATGCCAGTGAAATGTACGCCAGAAATTTATTTAACTTCATCACCCCAATGCTCAACGAAGGTGCGCTGGAATGGGATTGGGAAGATGAGATCATCAGCGGTTCTCTATTAACCAGAGATGGCGAGATCGCCAACGAAGCGGTCCGAAACGCATTATCAGGAGAAAACAAATCATGATGGAAGGATTTATAGCACTGTATATTTTCATGCTGGCAGGCTTTACCGGTTATGAAATCATTTCAAAAGTGCCAGTGATATTACACACCCCGTTAATGTCAGGCTCAAACTTTGTCCATGGCATTGTTGTAGTCGGCGCTATGGTGGCACTGGGTCATGCCGAAGGTTTTCTACAAACGCTGATTGGCTTCATCGCCGTGGTACTGGCCGCCGGTAATGCTGTGGGTGGCTATGTTGTCACCGAACGTATGCTTGAAATGTTTAAAACCAGCAACAAGGAGAAATCCTCATGATGTTCGTCATCAATGTTGCTTACTTTATTGCGGCGGTGTTATTTATCGTCGGCCTTAAGCAAATGTCACATCCTGCCAGCGCACGCCGAGGTATCGTCTGGGCCGGTGTGGGTATGTTGCTCGCGACCGCAGTGACCTTTTTCCACCCGGAAATAAAGCATAATTATTTTTGGATTATTCTGGCGATGCTGGTCAGCTCGGTACTGGCCTGGTGGTCTGGTAAAAAAGTAGCGATGACCGACATGCCTCAAATGATCGCGATCTATAACGGCATGGGTGGTGGTGCAGCTGCCGCGATTGCTGCTGTGGTGTTGTTACAAAATGATGTTTATGACCCACTCGATAAAGTGACTCAAATACTGGCAGTACTGGGTGCTTTGATTGGTGCCATTGCATTTTCCGGATCAACCGTCGCCTATGCCAAACTCGAAGGCCTGATTAAAAAATCGTTCCGCTTTAATGGTCAGCAAATGGTTAACATGGCCGTGTTCGGTGTAACCGTATTACTCGGTCTGTATCTGGCGCTGTCCGGCACTAATTACGGCGGTTTTGCCCTGTTTGTCTTCTTTGTACTGGCACTCGCCTTTGGCGTGATGGCGACTACCCCGATCGGCGGCGCGGACATGCCAGTGGTTATTTCATTGTTTAATGCCCTGACCGGTCTGGCAGTGGGTTTTGAAGGTTATGTACTTGAAAACCCGGCCATGATGATAGCCGGAATTGTGGTGGGTTCAGCCGGCACCTTGTTGACCCAGTTAATGGCAAAAGCGATGAACCGTTCGATCAGCAATGTCTTGTTCAGTAACTTTGGTGAAGTCAGTAGCGGCGAGGACGACGAAGTTGAAGGGTCCATGAAGCCGATCGAAGCACCTGATGTTGCGGCCATGATGGCTTACGCCGAAAAAGTGATCGTCATTCCCGGCTACGGCATGGCGGTAGCTCAGGCACAACATAAAATCTGGGAACTCACCAAACTCTTGCAAGAAAAAGATGTAGAGGTGAAGTTCGCCATCCACCCGGTTGCCGGTCGTATGCCGGGTCATATGAATGTACTACTCGCTGAAGCGGGGGTACCGTATGACATTATTTTCGATCTCGATGAGATCAACGAAGAATTTCCAACCACCACAGTCACGTTGGTCATTGGTGCTAACGACGTAGTTAATCCGGTTGCCCGCACCAATCCCGATAGCCCGATTTATGGCATGCCCATTCTGGATGCGGACAAGGCTGAAAATGTTATTGTTATCAAGCGCGGTAAGGGTGCCGGCTTCTCTGGCATTGAAAATCATCTGTTCTACCAGGACAACACCCGTATGCTATACGGCGATGCCCAGCAGATGATTAGTGCCATTACAGCGGCGGTGAAAACTTTTTGATCAAGTTGTAAACGTTTTATACCGAGACTCTGATCAGGTTAGTATTTGTATAACTTTGATCGACAAAAAACGGCATTTTAATGCCGTTTTTTGTTCAACTGCCCAAAAAAACGTGAACCGGTTCACAGAAATTTGTGGGGCAAAATAACAGGAAGTATGCACAAGCTGACCCATCTGCGAGTAGGCATCGATGAGTGGCTGTAAATCAGAACCTGAAGCTTGATAAAAATACTGATAAACCACTGATATATATAATGATTATTTCTCGATTTAGACAGAGAATAAATCTGGAGCAAGTGATTTTTAGTCATGGAAACGGAATTCTTGAAAAAGTTATCTACACAGTTATCCACAGAAAATGTGGATAACTGTATTTTTTCATTCTGGATTAAACGCTTAGCTGTCTATCGTATAAATCACTTTAGCTATGACTGATAAAAACCAGCCAGATCAGCCTTCTATTTGCCATGTGGCTTTACCCATCCCTGGCAGTGATTACTACGATTATCTAACAGGCGGCCATCATTCAGATGCGCTGCAACCCGGGTATCGAGTGGAGGTTCCCTTCGGAAATGGTAAACGGGTAGGCATCATTTCCCATCTGTCCAGCCAGACTGATGTGCCTCAGGAAAAGCTGAAGCACATCAATGAGGTTCTTGATTCAGAACCATTATTCAGCGCAGGAGTATTAACGCTGCTTTTTCGTGCAGCCGCCTACTACCATCACCCTCTCGGAGAGGTATTAATGACGGCCCTGCCGGTTCCATTACGTATCGGAAGAGCTGTGGACAGTGCCTATCAGGAATACTGGCAAAGTAATGACGCCGGCAAGAATGCGATACAGGCCGATCTGGGTCGCGCCAATAAGCAATGGCAGTTATTGCAGTACCTGAATCAACATCAGCAGGGCTGCAGCGTTAGTGAACTGGCGCGTCATCAAATGAACTGGCGCGTGTTAATGCAGGAATTGGCCAAGAAAAAGCTGGTGAAAAAAATAATGCATTTACCTATTCCTGAAAATCGCTATAACCCCGAACAACCGTGGCCGGTGCTTAATGAAGAACAAGCTACGGCAGTTGACAAGATCGACGCTCAAGGACATCAGTTCAGCGTCAACTTGCTGGATGGTATAACCGGTAGTGGCAAGACCGAGGTATACCTCAGGCTGATTCAGGAACAATTATCAGCGGATAAACAGGTACTGATTCTGGTTCCCGAGATTGGTCTGACACCGCAATTGTATTTACGTATCGCATCGCGCTTTAATGTCTCGGTTGCGGTACTGCATTCAGGCCTCAATGATAATGAACGACTTAATGCCTGGCAGGCTGCCCGACTTGGCGAGTCGAAGGTGATACTGGGTACACGCTCGGCTGTGTTTACCCCGTTACTGAATCCCGGTTTGATCATTATTGATGAAGAACACGACAGCTCATTCAAACAGATTGAAGGCTTTCGTTATAACGCACGCGATATGGCAATCATGCGCGCACAAATAGAGAACACACCGGTAGTGCTCGGCTCTGCAACCCCGTCGCTTGAATCGGTGCAAAACGCCAATGCCGGTCACTACCAGCAACTGCGCTTAAAACAACGTGCTGGTGATGCGGTTGAACCGGATTATCAGTTGGTTGATTTACGCGCACAAAAATTACACGGTTCGCTCTCGGGAACCCTGGTTGCTGCTATGAAAGAAACGCTTGCTGCCGGACAGCAAGTGATGCTCTATATCAACCGACGTGGCTTCGCCCCGGCTATGCTCTGTCATGATTGTGGCGCCATATTTAATTGTCCACGTTGTTCAGCTAATACCACCTTCCATGCACATAAACGCACATTACGCTGCCACCATTGCGGCTTCCAACAAGCGGCACCAAAACAATGCAACAGTTGCAATAGTACTGAACTGATTACAGCAGGAGCAGGCACCGAACAAATAGAAACGTTGGTCAATGAGTTATTTCCTGACTATAAAACCGTGCGCATTGACCGTGACAGCATGAGTCGTAAAAACAAGCTACAACAAACCTTGCACGCCGTAGCCAATAACGAATATCAAATCATTATCGGCACCCAGTTACTCGCCAAAGGTCATGACTTCCATCAATTGACTCTGGTTGGCATGATCGATGTAGACCAGGGTTTATTCAGTGTTGATTTTCGCGCTCCGGAAAGAATGGCTCAACAAATTACTCAGGTTGGTGGTCGTTCTGGTCGAGGCAAACTACGCGGCAAAGTAATCATTCAGACCCATCAGCCCGAGCATCCGCTTTTTACTATTTTACTGGGCGAAGGCATACAGGCTTTTAATCAGGTTGAACTCAGCCAAAGAGCAGAGGCAAACTTTCCCCCGCATGGCTATCTGGCAATGTTACGCAGCTCTGCCAAACAACAAGCGCAAGCAGAAAAATTTCTGCATCAAGTGGCTGAACTACTGGCAGCACACCAGCAGGAAATATTGATAGCCGGTCCGGTACCAGCGCCCATGGAGAAAAAAGCAGAACGCTTTCGTCAGCAACTATTATTACAAAGCACTGACAGATCAGTTTTGCATAAACTACTTAAACACTATCTGCCTCAGATACGTGCACTGGAAAGTGGTAAACGCGTGCGCTGGTCAATTGATGTGGACCCGATAGATCTCGCATAAGTTCGAGTAGATCACATTCCTGTGTAATCTTTCACCTTTAATCATCATGCACTTACGGGTGATCGCCTGGTTATTGTGGCTAATTGCCAGCCTGTTAACGTCAGCCCAAATAACAACAATCGTTATGGGCTTACTATGAAGATCACCCGCATTATTCATCTGTCACGGCATACCTGTCTGTTTTTCCTGCTGTTACTACTGGTTGCTTGTGGCGGCGGTGGTGGAGCTGAGGTCGATCAATCCCTGAATGACCCGAACACCCTTAACAATTCCAATACCGTTAGTGATGGTGATAACGACGGCTTTGATGATGATCAGGATAACTGCCCGGCCGACAACAACCCCGATCAAAGTGATTTAGATAATGATGGTAGCGGTGATGTTTGTGACAGTGACGATGATGGCGATGGCACGGATGACACTGCCGATAATTGCAGCACAGAAAGTAACGCCGATCAGACTGACACAGATAATGATGGCTTCGGCGATGCCTGTGACATTGACGATGATGCTGATGGCGTTACCGATGCCAACGACAATTGTAGAACTGTTGCCAATGTCAACCAGACAGATAGTGACAACGATGGCATTGGTGATGCCTGTGATCCTGTCAACAACAATACTAGTAGCAATAACGATAGCGATGATGACGGCATTAGCGACAGTGCTGACAACTGCCCGAATATCGACAACCCCAACCAGGCCGATAATGATAACGACGGCAATGGTGACTTGTGTGACAGTGATGATGATAACGATGGCATTAGCGATACTGCTGATAACTGCGTACTGGTAAGCAATCAGGATCAAAGTGATACCGACAACGATGACTACGGAGATGCCTGTGACATCGATGATGACGGTGATACCGTTACCGATGCCAGTGACAACTGTCCGCTAATCGAAAATCAAAACCAGGCTGACCAGGATAATGATGGTATTGGTGATGCTTGTGATCCGGTTAATAACAACAATAACAGTAATACCGATAGTGATAATGATGGCATTGTCGATAGCAGCGATAACTGCCCTACTACATCCAATACCAATCAACAGGATAGTGATAATGATGGA
>CALIRD010000108.1 GCA_938042355.1 uncultured Thiotrichales bacterium | reverse complement strand
TGTGTTAAACAATTCAAGGAACCCGCTTGTGTCATCGTCAAGCATGCCAACCCTTGCGGTGTTGCTGAAGGTGATTCTATCTATGCAAGTTATGAACGTGCCTACAGTACTGATAATGAATCGGCCTTTGGCGGCATCATTGCTTTTAATCGAAACCTCGATCTGAAGACAGCAGAAAAAATAATCAACCGACAGTTTGTTGAAGTCATTGTCGCACCAGAAATTGATGAAGATGCACTGCCAGTGTTAGCCGCAAAGAAAAATGTACGCGTCTTGCGTATCGGCTCACTTGAAACCAATCCTGAAGAAGCCAACCTTACTTATAAAAGTGTTAATGGCGGAATTTTGGTTCAGTCGGATGACACCCTCTTACACGAAGAACTGGAAACCGTCAGCAAACGGGAAGCCACGCAGCAAGAATTACAAGACCTCTTGTTTGCCTGGAAAGTGGCCAAATTCGTAAAGTCTAACGCCATCGTCTATGCCAAGGGACAAATGACGATTGGCGTGGGTGCCGGACAAATGAGCCGCGTTAATTCGGCGCGCATCGCTGCCATCAAAGCGCAACATGCAAACCTCAGTGTCATGGGCTCGGTGATGGCATCCGATGCCTTCTTCCCGTTCCGTGATGGTATTGATCAGGCCGCCTCGTCCGGTATATCTGCCATTATTCAGCCGGGTGGCTCAATGCGTGACGACGAAGTGATTAGCGCGGCCAATGAGCATGATATGGCGATGATATTTACCGGAATGAGACACTTTAGACACTAGCGTTTACACTCTGACGACAGGCCTTTGCTACCCTGATCACATCATTAAGTCACGACCATCAGTAAAATTGTTATGAATAGATCGCCTAAAAAACCATAACAATGATCAACAAAACCAATATCTGTGGTTTTGATATATCCACAGGGAGTCTCAAACACCACCTTGATCTGGTCCATGCGCGTATCGCCGACAAAAGCGGGGCCTGGATTGTGACACTTAATACTGAAATGCTGTCACGCATCTCCGGTGATCAGGAATATCGTGATTTGCTGCTACAAGCTGATGTTATGGTGGCTGATGGCATGCCTATCGTGTGGACCGCGAACCGCAAAAATCCAACCGACAAAATAGAAGGACGTACCACCGGAGTAGATCTGGTAGAAGGGCTATTAACCGAAGACAACATTGCTCCCTACGCGATTATTGGTGGTGTCGACCCACTCACCACAATCAAACAATACCCCAAAGCCGAAGACAGCTGTAAATTCCTATTTACGGGCATCGTTGACTTAACTGAAGAACAAACCCATAGCTTTGTCACAGAATTAAAAGAAAATGAAGTTGAAATTGTCTATCTTGCTCTAGGTGTACCCAAGCAAGACAAATTAGCTCTACTATTACGTGCTCAACTACCGCATTTGATCTTAATGGGCATTGGCGGTACGTTTGAAATACTGTCGCCTTCCGGTGGTCGCGCGCCTGAATGGATGCAAAACTCGGGGCTCGAATGGTTCTATAGATTGACGCGTGAACCGGGCCGTTTATGGAAACGCTACATCGTTAACTATCCAACCGGCATCAAGATGCTGGTTCAAGAATTTTTTAAAGGCTGAATAACCATGAAAATTATTCCCGTCATACTATCCGGTGGTTCTGGCACACGTTTATGGCCCCTATCGCGTGGTACCTACCCAAAACAGTTTCTGGACTTGCTGGATGGTCGCTCACTGTTTCAGGCAACGCTGGATCGACTGAGTGAGCTGAACACCGAAGCACCCATTGTGGTCGCATCCGAGCCACACAGGTTTCTGGTCGCCGAACAATTGCGTCAAAGAGATGTGGCTGGAGCCTCAATAATTTTGGAACCCGAAGGTCGTAACACGGCACCTGCTATTGCGGTAGCTGCTGAACTGGTCAAGAGTCAGGGTAATGACACAGACAGCTTATTGCTGGTGTTGCCAGCTGATCACAATATCAAAGACGTTGCTGCCTTTGGCAAGGCAATAGAAACAGGCAAACAAGCGGCGACCGAAGGCAAGTTGGTCACCTTTGGTATAAAACCTGATGCTGCTGAAACCGGTTTTGGTTATATACAAGCTGGTAGCGCTCTAAGTGACGGGGTTTTTGATATTTCGCAGTTCGTAGAAAAACCGGATGCTGCCACTGCACAACAATATCTTGATGCCGGGGATTACTCCTGGAACAGCGGCATGTTTTTATTCTCGGTAGACAAATTTCTTGCCGAGTTAGAAAAGTTTCAACCCGAGATGGTCACTGCCTGTAGCAAGGCAGTCGCTGGCGGGCACGAAGATCTGGATTTTTTCCGCCTCGATGCTCATGCCTTCAGAGCGTCACCTTCTGACTCCATAGATTACGCCGTAATGGAACAAACCAACGATGCTGCGGTAGTGCTAGTTGATATTGGCTGGAGTGATGTTGGCTCATGGGGTTCACTGGCCGACATTTATGATCACGATAGTGATGGCAATAGCACCCATGGCGATGTGCTGCTGCAAGACTGCAAAAACACCATGGCGTACAGCGAAAATAAATTAGTCACTGTGGTCGGGGTTGAAGATCTGGTTATTGTGGAGACACTGGATGCCGTCTTGGTAACACATAAAGATAAATCACAACAGGTGGGTGAACTGGTAAAGCATTTGAAATCTGATGATCGCCTGGTAGCCACAGAACACCGTAAAATTTATCGTCCGTGGGGCAGTTACGACTCGATCGATTATGGCGACCGCTTTCAGGTGAAACGGATAACCGTTAACCCGGGTGCCGAATTATCTCTACAAAAACATCATCATCGTGCCGAACACTGGATTATTGTCAGCGGCACCGCCGAGGTGACTTGTGATGAGAATGTCATGATGATGGAAGAAAATACTTCAACCTACATACCGCTGGGCTCGGTTCATCGATTGGCCAATCGCGGTGTGATTCCACTGGAATTGATCGAGGTTCAATCGGGCAGCTACCTGGGTGAAGATGATATTGTTCGGCTTGAAGACAACTATGGTCGCAAAGGCACGAATACGTAATGACTACGATTGATTGTTTTAAAGCGTATGACGTTCGAGGCAAAGTCCCGGAACAATTAAATGAAGATGTCGCCTATCGTATCGGGCGAGCCTTTGCGGAATACTTTTCCTGCGCACAAGTAGCTCTTGGCTATGACATTCGTGAAACCAGCCCGGTTTTAACCGATGCGCTAGCAAATGGCTTAATGGCCAGTGGCTGCGATGTGCTCGACATTGGCTTATGCGGTACTGAAGAAATCTATCATGCCACCAGCCACTTTAAACTGGACGGCGGGATCATGATTACTGCTAGTCATAATCCGATTGAATACAACGGCATCAAATTTGTACAGACCGATTCAAAACCCGTCAGCGGTGACACTGGCCTGTTTGATATCAAAAAACTGGCCGAAGACAATACCTTTAAAACACCTGAAAAAACCGGTGAACGAAAGCGTTTGGCAGCCAGAGATGCCTACATTGAGCATCTGCTGACATATATAGAGGCTGCTGATCTCAAGCCTCTCAAGATCGTCTCAAACCCCGGCAATGGTGGAGCTGGCATAGTGATTGATGCCATCGAGTCATATTTACCGCTTGAATTCATAAAGATTCAACATCAACCAGATGGCACGTTTCCCAATGGCATACCTAACCCTCTTTTAGTTGAACGACGTCAAGCCACCATTGATACTGTGATTCAACAACAAGCTGATTTTGGAATCTCGTGGGACGGTGACTTCGATCGTTGCTTTTTCTTTGATGAAAACGGACGATTCATCGAAGGCTATTATATTGTCGGTTTGCTGGCAGAAGCATTTTTAGCCAAACACCCCGGCGCAAAAATCATTCACGACCCACGTCTTACCTGGAATACTGAAGAAGTGGTGAGTAATGCCGGTGGAATTCCGGTAGTGAGTAAAACCGGACACGCTTTTATTAAAGAGCGTATGCGACAAGAAGATGCTATTTACGGCGGCGAAATGAGTGCTCACCACTACTTTCGAGACTTTGCCTATTGCGACAGTGGTATGATTCCCTGGCTGCTGGTAGCCGAATTAATCAGTCGCAGTGGTAAGACACTTTCACAATTAATCGACGCCAGAATGCAGGCATTTCCTTGTAGCGGCGAAATCAACTTTAAAGTTAACGATGCTCAAGCTTGTGTTCAATATATTCGAGAGCAATTTGCTGATCAGGCGCAAGAAATTACCGACATTGATGGATTGGGCATGGATTGTGGTGATTGGCGCTTTAGTCTGCGCTCTTCCAATACTGAACCACTGCTAAGACTGAATCTCGAATCACGAGCTGATGAGGATCTGATGCAACGTCAGACAACAGTCATGACAGAGCTGATTAAAAAATTCTCGTAATTCTTATCTGCATCGATCTTTTGTGAGTATTCAATTGCCCTGATTTGCGCGATAATTAGTATCTAATCAGGGAGTCAAAATGAAAATATTGTTAGTAGGTAGCGGCGGTCGCGAGCACGCGCTGGCCTGGAAAATTGCACAATCATCATCTGTCCGTCAAATTTTCGTCGCCCCGGGAAACGCAGGGACGGCGATCGAATCCAAATGTGACAATATAGATATTCAGGCTGATGATCTGAATGGCTTACTCGACTTTGCCAACAAAGAGCAAATAGATCTGACTGTAATAGGACCTGAAGGGCCTCTGGTTGACGGTATCGTCGATGAATTTACAGCGGCCGGGTTAAAATGTTTCGGGCCATCCAAAGGGGCGGCACAACTGGAGGGCTCTAAAGCCTATACCAAAGACTTCTTGAGCAAGTACAACATTCCCACCGCCGCCTACGGAAACTTTACCCAGATCGAAGAAGCTGTGGCTTTCATAAATACACATGGCGCACCCATCGTTGTTAAAGCCGATGGCCTGGCGGCCGGAAAAGGCGTGATCATTGCACAAACGACGGCAAAAGCTATCACTGCTGTGGAAGACATGCTTGCCGGTAACGCTTTCGGTGATGCCGGGCATCGTGTGGTGGTAGAAGAATTTCTGGAAGGTGAAGAAGCCAGTTTTATCGTCATGGTGGATGGCGAGAACATACTTCCTATGGCCTCTTCGCAAGACCATAAAGCTCGTGATAATGGTGATATCGGACCGAATACTGGCGGCATGGGGGCTTACTCTCCGGCGCCTGTCGTTGATCAAATCATGCATGATCGCATCATGGACACTGTCATTATTCCGACGGTGAAAGGAATGCAAGCTGAAGGTTTTCCATTTACCGGCTTTTTATATGCCGGAGTGATGATAGATGCCGACGGAGCACCTAAAGTACTGGAATTCAATGTACGATTTGGAGATCCCGAAACACAGCCGATCATGATGCGACTTCAATCTGATTTGGTAGAAGCCATGCTCGCCGCCATTGACGGCAAACTAAATAAAATTGAAGCCAGCTGGGATGAGCGAGCCGCATTAGGCGTTGTGATGGCAGCGGGTGGATACCCTGAGACGTATCAAAAAGGCGCTGTGATTGCGGGACTCGAGCAGAGCAATCAAGATGACTGCAAGGTATTTCATGCCGGCACCGCAACAGATAACAACAATATTGTGACCAGCGGGGGACGAGTATTATGTGTCACTGCACTCGGTAAGACAGTAACCACAGCTCAACAGTCAGCTTATGCTGCAGTAAATAC
>CALIRD010000107.1 GCA_938042355.1 uncultured Thiotrichales bacterium | reverse complement strand
AGCGTAAAATTGCAAAAACGGGCAATGAGCCTGCGATCACCAAGCAGCAACAGCGCATCAGCTTGAGCGAGGATTTAGTCTTGTTTGATACACCCGGCATGCTCTGGCCCAAGGTCGAGAATCCGGACAGTGGTTATCGTTTGGCGGTGACGGGTGCGATTCGTGATACTGCTATTGACCACACTGAGATAGCGTATTACGCAGCAGAGTTATTAATGAGTCAGTATCCACAGCGATTGAAAGAGCGTTACGAGTTACTTGAGTTGCCAGCTACAGAAGATGCTTTTATGTCCGCCCTGGCAAAACAGCGAGGTTGTGTTACCAGTGGTGGCCGAGTGGATTATGATCGGGTGTCCAAATTGTTTTTACAGGAAATTCGTTCTGGTAAGTTGGGTAGTTTAACTTTAGAAACACCGGCAATGGCGGAGAGAGAAGAGCTGCTGGTCAAACAACTTCGTGAAGAGAAAGCACGCAAGGACCGCGAGCGCAAAGAACGCTTCAAGAAAAAAAATTCTAAGCGCCGTTAACCTGGCTCTTTTGCAAAGACATTTTTCGTTGTTCAGTGTTTTCAAGAATACGTAGTTTGTCCTGATCGCTATAGCCTGACCATAGCGCGATTTCATCCAGGCTGCGGTAACAGCCAGAACAAATGTCATCATTCTTCAACTCGCAGATGTTGATGCAAGGTGACTCCAGCATTTCAGGGTTAGTCATTACATGCTCCGGCGATATTGCCCGCCCACTTCGAAAAATGCATCCGTCAGCTGCCCTAATGAGCAATGACGAACGGCTTCCATAAGCGCTTCAAAGCCATTCTCACCATTGATAATGGCTTGCTTGATACTGGCGATGGTTTCGGCAGAAGTATCCGCATGAGTCGCATGAAATTCTTCCAGACGCTTTAACTGGTTTTGTTTTTCATCTTCGGTTGAGCGTGCCAGTTCAATTTCCACATGTTGTTCTTCTTCCTCACCGAGGAATGTGTTGACACCTACAATCGGCAGACTACCATCATGTTTCTTGTGCTCATAAAACATGGATTCTTCCTGAATAACACTGCGTTGGTAACCGGTTTCCATGGCGCCCAAAACACCGCCGCGGTCTGAGAGTCGTTCAAATTCCTTCATCACGGCTTCTTCAACCAGATCGGTAAGTTGTTCAATAATAAATGCGCCCTGATTCGGGTTTTCGTTTTTAGCCAGACCCCATTCCTTGTTAATAATTAACTGAATGGCCATGGCACGTCTTACGGATTCTTCAGTGGGTGTAGTGATGGCTTCATCATAAGCATTGGTGTGCAAGCTGTTGCAGTTGTCATAAATCGCAATCAAGGCTTGCAGGGTAGTGCGGATGTCATTGAAATTCATTTCCTGGGCATGCAGTGATCGCCCTGAAGTCTGTATGTGGTACTTCAATTTCTGACTGCGCTCGTTGGCGCCATACTTGTCACGCATCGTGATAGCCCAGATGCGACGTGCCACGCGACCGAGCACGGTGTATTCAGGGTCCATGCCGTTGGAAAAGAAGAATGAAAGGTTGGGTGCAAAGTCATCGATCTTCATGCCTCTTGCCAGGTAGGTCTCAACAAATGTAAAACCGTTGGCGAGGGTAAAGGCAAGTTGGGAGATCGGGTTGGCTCCGGCTTCGGCGATGTGATAGCCGGAAATAGATACCGAGTAGAAATTACGTATTTCATGATCTATGAAATACTGTTGTATATCACCCATCATGCGCAGGCTGAACTCGGTTGAGAAGATGCAGGTATTTTGACCCTGATCTTCTTTGAGAATATCGGCTTGTACGGTGCCGCGCACGGCTTTCAAAGTGTTTTTCTTAAGCTCGATATATTCGCTTTCATTGGGCTCGCGTTTGTTTTCTTCGCGAAACTTCTCCACTTGTTGATCAATAGCAGTATTGAAGAACATGGCTAGGATTGCTGGAGCCGGTCCATTGATCGTCATTGAGACTGATGTGCTGGGGGAGCATAGATCAAAGCCGTCGTACAGGGCTTTCATATCATCGAGCGTGGCTATCGAGACACCGGAATTTCCGACTTTGCCATAAATATCCGGGCGCAGGTCCGGGTCGGCTCCGTATAAGGTGACCGAATCAAAGGCAGTGGAGAGTCGCTTGGCATCGCTGTGTTCAGAGAGTGCTTTGAAACGACGGTTGGTGCGGAACGGGTCGCCTTCGCCGGCGAACATTCGTGCAGGATCTTCTCCTTCGCGTTTGAACGGAAATACACCGGCGGTGAACGGGAAGTGACCCGGTAAGTTTTCCTTGAGCAGAAATTTCAGTAATTCACCATGATCTTCAAAGTCGGGTACTGCCACGCGTGGAAAGATGCTGCCTGAGAGGCTTTTCCGGGTCAGCTTGGTGACCAGGCTTTTACCATTTGATAACTCATCGGTGCGTTCGTCACCGCTATAGGACTTTTTAACCTCCGGCCAGTTTTCCAGTAATTTTTTACTGCGTGTTTGTTGTTGCTCTTCGCGTTGTTCGAGCAGGGTGGGTATGCCGTCATTGTCGTAACCGCCTTGTGAGAGTAACTGTTGTGAAGCGCTCAGTTGTTGTATCTCTCTTGCCAGGGTTGTCTGTTTACTGACCTGGTCATGATAGGCATGGATGGTATCAGCGATTTCTGCCAGATAGCGGCGACGTTGCGCCGGGACAATGATAGTTTTGTCTGAAGATTTTCTAATAGATGTCGGCGCGAGTTGGCTTTCAAACTCACGCAGGCCACGCTCACATAACGTTTGTAACAAACTCTGGTAAGCGGCGGTTACACCATCATCATTGAAACGTGAGGCAATGGTGCCGAAGACTGGCATTGATTCGGTAGGTTCAGTCCATGCTTCTGTGTTGCGCTGCATTTGTTTGCAAACATCACGATAGGCATCATCGGCACCCGCTCGGTCAAACTTATTGATAACAACGAGCTTGGCGTAGTCGAGCATGTCAATTTTTTCCAGCTGCGTCTGTGCACCAAACTCCGGTGTCATGACATACATCGGGATATCGACAAATGGCACAATGCCGGCATCTCCCTGACCAATGCCGGGGGTTTCGACAACGACCAGATCAACATCGGCGACGCGAGTAGCTGCGATGATGTCTGTCAGATAACCCGGTACTTCGCCAACCGCGCCGCGTGTGCCGATAGAGCGCATGTAGATATTGTCATTGTAAATGGCATTCATGCGAATACGATCGCCCAGTAAGGCGCCACCGGTTTTACGGCGAGTGGGGTCTATCGCAAGAATGGCGATTTTGATTTGGTCGTTACTATCGAGTCGAAAGCGACGTATCAGTTCATCAGTCAGCGAAGATTTACCGGCACCACCGGTTCCGGTAATACCGAGTACCGGAACTTTATCGGCCAGCTTTTCAGCGTCGTCTCGTATTTTTTTCAAATCTGCTTTGGCAAGCTCACCTCTTTCAATGGCGGTTATCTGGCGTGCCAAACGGATTTTGTTACTGTCGGCTATTTGCTCAACTTTCTTGGAAGTATTGGCACTACTGTTGCGACATCTATCCAGCATGTCATCAATCATGCCCTGCAGACCCAACGATTGACCGGCATGAGGAGAGTAGATGCGCTCAACCCCATGTGATTCAAGGTCTTCAATTTCGGAAGGGACTATAACGCCACCGCCACCACCGAACACTTTAATGTGGTCCGCATTGGCTTCACGCAGGCGATCGACCATGTATTTGAAGTATTCAACGTGCCCGCCCTGATAGGAGCTGATCGCAATGCCTTGCACATCTTCTTGTAACGCGGCTTTGACCACTTCAGCAACCGAGCGATTGTGCGCCAGATGGATAACTTCGGCGCCTGATGATTGCAGGATACGACGCATGATGTTGATCGAGGCATCGTGCCCATCAAACAGACTGGAAGCGGTGACAAAGCGTAGCGGAAAAGCCTGACTCTGATCTTGTTGTTTGGATGCTTGTTCTGACATATTAGTTCTCGTTGTGTTTGGTGATGCCAAGCTTGTTACGCATGGTACGCTTTAAGTCCTGATATAAAGATTGGATAGGGTCTGTTTCTGTTGGTGACAGTAACCATTGATAGACAATGCCCACAATCATGGCGCAAAAGAAATTGGCAACTTCTTCTGCATTGATGTCGGGGCTTATCTCGCCGTCATTGATGCCGGCATTAATCCATTCAACGACATCTTTTGCTCTGCGTTGGTGAATGTTGGTAACCACTTTTTGTAGCGGTGATTCAGCGCCAATAGATTCAAACCACAAGGTGTAGAAGGCGGTGAAGTGGTAGGGCGTTTCCAGACAATATTCATAGTGTGCGTCGATGGCCGCACTGATAGCGGCTTCGCCAGTTTTATTATTAGTCGCTGACTTGAGTGCTTCCAGCCATTCGGCGGCTACTGCTCTAAAGACAAACTCCAGCAAGCCGGATTTGTTGCCAAAACGATAACCTGCCAAGCCACGTGAATAACCTGACTGTTCACCAATATCCTTAAGTGTAAGAGACGCGGTACCGTGCTCCGCAATGTGTTTTACCGTGGTAGCGAGCATTTTCGCATCTGAAATTTCAGTGCGTTCTGCATGCGATATTCTCTGTGTTTGAGCCATTACTGCCTGTAACTATGACAATTCAGGGTAACAATATCTAACTTGCTTGTTCAAAGCAAGTAAATGAATCGAGTATGGAGAGTTGATTCAACAGGATGTACTTACAGGCTTTCCAGAAATTTGAGGCTGCGGATCCCATACCAGGAATACAGCTCACCATCGATCAATCCACAGCTATATCCTTTATCCATCAATTCTTGTTTGTGTCGAGCGAAAGGAAAAGGCTCACTGGAATACAATAAGGTGGTGTATTTGGGGTCAAAGTCTTCCAGATTTATTTCAGGATACTTGGCGCCAACATCGATTCTTGCGTGTTTCATTCCCACATGATCAAGCATTGACTGAATAAACGTTTCTTCTCCAATTGCCATCCATGGCTCTCGCCAGATTAAATATACGAGAGAGTGTTGAGACTTGGGTTTGCGCCACCATTCCAGCATGCCCGGAATCTTGTCGATACTGGTGTCTACCGTTTTAGTATCAACGACTGCACGCCAGCGCAAGGCGATGTCATGTAATGCGCTGTTGTTCAGACGTTCTGATAGCGTGATTAATTCTTTGCTGATATTACTGACGCTGGTGATGTGTACTGCCAGCCAGGGGAAAGGGCAGCTGTCTGCCATCTCTTTCAGGTTTTCTTCTCGATCAAAAATAACCAGATCGGGTTCGAGTTTTTTGCAGCGTTCCCAGTTGATATCTTTGGTGCCGCCTACTTTTTCGATCGTTGTAACTTGTTTGGCAGGATGAATACAAAAGCGGGTTCTACCAACCACCTCCACACCACACTCGATCAGGGTTTCAGTAATTGATGGAACCAGGCAGATGACGCGCATGTGTTATACAGGCGAGATTAAAAATGTAGATTCAAAAATTCCAGAGTTCGATCTCTGGCGAGTAATGCAGATTCTTCATGCCAGGCACCCCGGTGATTGCAGTTGAAACCATGATCGGCGGGATAGATATAGCAAGGTGCATGTGGCAAAGCTGTTTTAATTTTATCCACATCAGCTAAAGGAATGGAGTGGTCTTGATCAGCAAAATGAAACAATACCGGCGTGGTTGGTTGTTGGTCCAGTACGTTGGTGATCCCGCCACCATAATAGGCAATACTGCAATCTACTGAATTGTTTTGGCAGGCTGATAGATAGGACAGAAAGCCACCAAAGCAATAACCTATCGTGGCAACGCTGCCATGGTTTTTCATTTGCCGGGCAGCTGCTTCGATATCGAGTTGTGCATGTTCGATCGAGAGTTGTTGGCGGGCCAGTTTCAGTCCACGTTCAATACCGTCTTCGTTGTACTCAAGTTCAACCCCCGTCTCGAGACGATCAAATAGTGCAGGTGCGATTGCGGCGTACCCGAGTTCAGCATAACCGTCAACGACTTCACGGATATGCGCATTTACGCCAAAGATTTCCTGCAAGATCACGATGCCACCGAGTGCCTCTTTTTCGGGTAAGGCTTGATAAGCAGAGAGTGTGAAATCATCCTGAGTGGTAAGTTGAATGTGCTGTCCCATTAAAAACCCGTGTGTGTTGTCTGGCAGATATTGTAGCGAATCAGTGGAAAATTTCAGATTAATTATTCGGTAGTTAAATTACAGGAGCCAGCTTCAGGTGTTTGATTCCGATGAGTGGATTACTGTGGTTATTCTAAGTGAATAATTATTCAGAATATGGCACTCTGCTGGTCCTGTTTTATCAATCCCTTTGGAATATAAATGTCTGGTTTTAACAAAGTGGTCGACAGCTATGCGGATGCCATGCATGGCTTGCAAGACGGTATGACGGTCATTGCCGGTGGATTTGGTCTATGTGGAAATGCCGAAAACTTGATTGTCGAGATTAAGCGGCTCGGGGTTAAAGATTTGACCGTGGTATCAAATAACTGTGGTGTGACAGATTTTGGCTTGGGCATCTTGCTCGAATCGAAGCAAATCAAGAAAATGATTTCATCCTATGTGGGTGAGAACCAAACCTTCATGGATCAGTTGCTTGCCGATGAACTCGAGGTTGATTTGACTCCACAAGGCACGCTGGCGGAAAAGATGCGAGCGGGCGGTGCAGGTATACCCGGTTTTTACACCGCTACCGGGGTTGGTACCGAAGTGAGTAAAGGTAAAGAGGTAAGACAGTTTAATGGCAGAGATTATATTCTGGAAGAAGCGATCACAGGTGACTTTGCGATCGTCAAAGCCTGGAAAGGCGATCATTATGGCAATCTGGTGTATCGCCAAACAGCACAAAATTTTAACCCGATGGCGGCTACGGCGGGAAAAATTACTGTGGCTGAGGTTGAGGAGCTGGTCGAGCCAGGTGAGCTTGATCCCAACTTTATTCATACCCCGGGAATTTATGTCGATCGAGTGATTCAGGGTGAGTTTGAAAAGCGCATCGAGTTTCGTACTGTAACGGAGGAGGCGTAGTCATGGCTTTGTCACGTGAGCAACTCGCCATGCGAGTCGCGCAGGAATTAAAAGATGGCTATTACGTTAATCTTGGTATTGGTATTCCTACGCTGGTCAGTAATTATGTGCCTGAAGGTATCGAGGTAATGCTGCAATCCGAGAATGGTCTGTTGGGTATGGGACCATTTCCACTTGAAAGCGAGATCGATGCAGACTTGATTAATGCCGGTAAACAAACAGTCACGGCTATCAAGGGTGCTTCGTTTTTTTCATCCGCAGATTCATTTGCCATGATTCGAGGTGGTCATGTTGATTTGACGGTGCTCGGTGCTTTCGAAGTTGATGTGCATGGCAATATTGCTTCTTACATGATTCCTGGCAAATTGATCAAGGGCATGGGTGGCGCAATGGATCTGGTTGCCGGGGCGGACAACATTATCGTAACGATGACGCATGCATCAAAACATGGGGAGTCCAAACTGCTGCCGCAATGTACCTTACCCCTGACCGGTGCGGCTTGTATCAAGCGTGTCTTAACAGATCTGGCTTTCATTGAAATCAAGGATGGCAAGTTTCATTTATTGGAACGCGCACCTGGAGTAAGCGTTGAAGAAATTCAAAAGCTGACCGCAGGCGAGTTAGTAGTACCGGATAATGTACCGGAAATGGATTTGTAAGCATCAGCTAGCCAGTTGCAATTGCAATACGATGGATGAATGCTGATAGTGTCAATATGGATATCAGGGCGATAGACAGTAAATTGCCGGAGTTTTTAATCAGGGATCCCCGCTTGTCTCTGTCCCTGCTTTTGTCTCTAGCTGTGCACCTTGTTTTGCTTTTTACCTTTGTTGTCGCTGTGGGTCAGAGCTTTCAGCCATTTCAGGTCAATCAATCGATGCAACTCACGCTGCAAGCCAACGCTGAAGCACCGCAACACGAGCTGCAAACCCAACCTGTCTCAGAGGCAGTCGAGATGATTGAAGAGCGTGGAGAGCAGTCGTTCCCTCAACCTGTCGAGACAGTGGTAAATGAGCCGGCACCTGTCGTATCTGAAGCGTTACCAACACCTGGCAACGAAGTTGTAGAGCTGGCTCAGGCGATTGATCCTGTCACACCCACACCAGAACAAATGGTCGAGCCTGTGGTCATGGAATCATCCGTTCAGCCGCTGGTACAACCCGCACCCATCACTCAAATAACTGAGCCGTCCGAGACTGTCGAGTATGTGGTTATTGATGAAAGTGATTACCAGCTGATCAGTCAGCCAGACCCCGTCGAGTTTCAGCCTGTAGCGGTGATTGAGCCCCTGGTTGATGAGGCCTTGATCAAAAACAAGTTGTCGCAATGGTTGGCTGATAATCAGGACTTGAGTGCTGATCCTACAGAGTGGGAAATTGATGGTGAGCTATATCAAGTAGCAGTTGAACGACAGCCTGCGGAAGATCAAATGGGTCTGGAACGTGTGACCGTTAAGGTTCGCTCGGAACAGGACGGTAAGACACTTGAAACCCAACTTGAATTAAAACGAATGGCATTTTCGAATTACACTCACTTTTTAAATAAAAACGAAGTTGCCCCCGGCTTTGGAGATATTATTGCTTTTAACGATGATGTCATAGAAGGGCGTTTTCATTCTAATGCAGAAATCGTGGTTGGTTACAGCCGCAAAACCAAACCCGAGTTTTTGGGTAAAGTGACTACCTCTGCAAAACGTGTAGCGATCACGAAAAACTCGGGTACTGTCAAACTGAGCAAGGCGAAGAGAGATCAAATTTTTCTTGGTGGTATCGAGATGGGTGTTGCAAAGATTGATCTGCCCAAGAAGTTTGTGCCTTTTCCATACAACACCAGTGTTACAGAAGCTCAAATCCATCGCTTTGATCAAGATACGCATTTGATATTTGATGTGGCAGGCAGTGTTTCAATACAGGAAGTCGACAAGCCGGCCAGAAGTGTTACTCTCGGTGAGCAGCCGCAATACTTTTTTGCGGAAGGAAAAACCAGGTTGCACGTCAAAGGCGTTGTCAAGGGTCAGGTGTTGGTGTATTCACCTTATGACATCATCATCAGTGACAGTTTAATTTATGCTCACCAGCCTGACGCATTGATGGCCGATAATTATCTGGGTTTGGTGGCAGACCATGATGTTATTGTCGATGAGCCCAAGGTGACGGGTGATAAGGATATTGATATACACGCCGCGATCTATGCAAAAAGCAGGTTCAAAGTAAAAAGGTATCGCACTCGCAGTAATAATACGCTCAGTGTTTACGGCAGTATTACCTCGGGCTTGCCAGCACCAACCGAACCCCGGTTTAAAACACATCTTGCTTTTGATGATCGTTTCGAGAAATTTCGACCGCCCGGGTTTCCAATGACAGACAGATTTGAGTTGGACTCGTGGGACGAATCATGGAGTGAGGTAAATGATGAGTAAGTTGAAAGGAATTCAGTTGCTTTTATGCCTGCTACTTTGTTTGGGTCTTGTCGCATGTGGTGGAGGTGGTGATGGCTCTAGCAATATTCCGGATCCTGTAGATGATTCTGATCCAGAGCCAGACATGAGCGTGGATATTGAGGTTGAACTGGTGGAGGCGTTTTCTGGCACGGCGTTTGTTCAGCCAGTAGCCTTGTTGCAAATGCCCGCCAGCGGTAACCGTTGGTTAGTTGTAGAGCGTGTGCTGGACTGATCTTTGAATTGAATAGCGACGGAGTTGTGCAGGCAGAGGTTCTTGATATAAGAAGTAGAGTTAACTCCAATGCCAATGAAGCTGGTTTGCTAGGTCTTGCTTTACACCCGGATTTTGATTCGAATGGTCAGGCGTTTTTATCGTATACCAGAACCAGTGGTGGCGGCATTGAGTCTGTTATCGCCAGATATACCAGTTTTGATGGGGGCGTTACACTGAACCCTGATAGTGAAGAGGTCCTGCTGAGCGTCTTACAGGATTTTGGTAACCACAATGGTGGGCAATTGGCGTTTGGTGCCGATGGTTATTTATATGTCGGCTGGGGTGATGGTGGTTCAGGTGATGACCCCAACAATCGAGCTCAGGACACTACCAATTTAATGGGTACATTTAGTCGTATGGATATCGATAACGGTTCTCCTTACGGTATACCTCTCGACAACCCATTCGCTGGTAACGAGTTATGTAGTCAAGGCTTCGGTGGTGCTGACTGTCCAGAGATATTTGCCTGGGGCTTACGTAACCCATGGCGCTGGAGTTTTGACAGCGAGTCGGGTGATCTCTGGGCTGGCGATGTTGGGCAAGGTCGATTTGAAGAGGTAAATAAAATAATTCTTGGCGAAAATTACGGCTGGCGCATACGTGAAGGCGCTGAGTGTAATATTCCTTCCAGTGGTTGTGAAACTCATGATTTACGAGATCCGTATTTTGTTTACGATCATAGTCAGGGTCAGTCAATTACCGGCGGTTATGTTTATCATGGCAGCGCTGTCACAGGTTTGGACGGGTATTTTGTTTATGGTGATTTTGTGAGTGGCAAGTTGTGGGCTGTAGCTACTTCCGGGTCAGCCCAGCCTGAGTCTGAACTTACTCCGGAGAATATCGAGTTATTAGAAACTGATTTGAGTATTGCCAGCTTTGCTGAAAATAACGCTGGTGAGCTCTATGTACTCGATTACTCTTCAGGCAAAATATACACACTTCAATAAAGCATCCTTCTATGACAATCAGAGTATTCATTTTTTGTGTTTGCGTTCTTGCCACTGGCAATGTTGATGCAGCTGTCGCCAATGAGCTAACCATCACTGAAGCGTGGCCTTTACTGCCAACATGGGTAAAGTTATGGTCCGGCTGGTTATTGATTCTGACGTTGTCGAGTATTCTCTTTATTAAGCATAAACCGCATGGGAAATGGATAGCGTTATTATTATTGAGTATGTTGATAGTCATTGTTGTGATTCAGCAGTTTATCGACGCCGGGTTGATAACCGTTGGCTTGCTCAGCGTCATGCATGTGATTTTCTGGACGCCAGTGGTTATATTATTAACCAGAAGCATCAATGAGCTAGAGCACAAAACGCTCTTTGGGCTCTGGGCTATCGTGTTAATGATATCGTTATGGGTATCACTGATATTTGATTATCAAGCTGCGGCTAAATGGTTATTTGCCTGATATCTTTAGGTCTTGAATCCAGTCTAATTACTCACGAGTCAACTATCTTTTGAACCTTGAAACAGCCCAGAAAGCGCTAAAAAAATATTTCGGTTACGAGTCTTTTTATACGTTGCAAGAAGACGCGCTTGAGAATATTTACGCCGGGAAAGACTCTGTCGTCGTCATGCCGACGGGTGGAGGTAAATCCGTTTGTTATCAAATACCGGCCGTCACTGTGCCGGGAGCAGTCGTGGTTATCTCGCCCACTATTTCTTTGATGAAAGATCAGGTCGACAGTCTCAACGTAAAGGGCATCAAGGCAACGGTACTAAATAGTACGCAAAGTGTGAAAGAGCAGGAAGAAGTGCGCGAGCAGTTTAGAAATGGTGATTTCTCATTGTTGTACATTTCACCTGAAAAGGTTATGAGTGAAGTAGGTTTGTTTAAAAACTCTGATGTCAGTTTATTTGCCATTGATGAAGCGCATTGTGTGTCTACCTGGGGTCATGATTTTCGACCTGCCTATCGCGCCTTAACCTCAATTAAAGAACAGTTTCCTGATGTGCCAGTAGCGGCACTCACAGCAACCGCTGATCGTGTCACGCGACTGGATATTGAGCAGCAATTGCAACTGGATTCACCCAAACTGTTTTTACAATCATTTGATCGTAAAAACATTCGTTTGGCTGTTCGTCCCGGACAAAAACGTAAAGAGCAAATTTTCAGGTTTTTAAAAGCACATGAAAATGAAACTGGCATCATTTATTGCACCAGTAGAAAGCAATGTGAACAGTTCTCTGAGAAGCTGGTTGATGCTGGTTACAAAGCGGATTATTACCATGCGGGATTGTCGGCAAAAGATCGCGACAGTATTCAGAATCAGTTCCTGGAAGATGAAATCACCGTGTTATGTGCCACCATTGCTTTTGGCATGGGCATAGACAAGCCAAACGTGCGTTGGGTTATTCACTACAATTTACCGCAAAATCTTGAAAGTTATTATCAGGAAATAGGGCGTGCTGGCCGTGATGGGTTGCCGGCTGACACCATGATGTTTTTTACCTTTGCCGATGTGCGCTTCATTAAAGAAAGAATTGGTGATGATAATCAAAACAAAGAGTTGCTCGAGAGCAAACTGGAGCGGCTGATTCAGTATTCAATCTCGCCAGTATGCCGTCGCAAAACCTTGTTGAGTTACTTCGGTGAATTTTTAGATGATGACTGTGGTAATTGTGATATCTGTAATAATCCACCCGAAGTGTTTGACGGCACCGAGATTGCTCAAAAGGCGTTGTCCGCCGTTCACTGGACTGGCGGTCAGGCCAATATGAACTTATTGATTGGTGTGTTGCGCGGTTTGCAATTCAGAGAGATTTTCGATTCCGGTTTTCATGAGATAAAAACCTACGGCGCTGGTAAAGATCTCAGTCATAAAGACTGGCAGAGTTATATCGAACAATTAATACATCAGGGCTATCTTGATATTGCTCTGGAAGAAAATCTGAAAATTCGATTAACCGATGCCAGCAAGCAAGTGATTGGTACAGAGCGGCAGACTGTCAATCTGGTGCGACCAGCAATTATCGAGGAGCGTGAGCAGGCAGAAAAAGCTTCCAACAGAAACATTACGTCGCCTTCCGTGTTTGATTATGATGATGATCTTTATGATTTGCTCAAACGCTGGCGCATGAAAGAAGCGCGCGCCAGGGATAAGCCCGCCTACATCGTATTTAACAACAAGACGCTTGAGATGATTGCCATGATGCGGCCGATTAATGATGCCCAGTTGTTGTCTATTCCGGGTGTGGGTGAATCCAAGTGTGCTGAGTTCGGCGAGGCTTTGTACGAGCAGATTCGTGAGTATGCTGACGAAGCTGGTTTGAAAGAAGATGAAATATTCACTTCGGTGTCTTCTGTTGTGGACGCCAGTGTTAAACAAACCCAGGAAATAAAAAAGAAAGATACCCTCAGCGAAACATTTACCCTTTACAGTCGTGGCTTTGGTGTCGTAGAGATTGCTCGGGAAAGAAATTTGGCTGAAAATACTGTGGTTTCTCACCTGATTCAACTCGCCAAGCGTGGCAAGCGAATTGATCTGGAGCAAATGATTGATGATTCCGTGCTGGACATGGTGTCGGTTGAGCTTGAATTGCATGAACCACCGGTACGGTTAAAGACTATCTATGAAGCGCTCGATGAAGAGGTCTCTTATAGCGACATCAAAATAGCGATGGCATGTTTGGGCTTAGATTGAACCGCCTGAGAGATTTTGTAGTAACAGGCGAATAGCTACAAAGAGAATCAAACCTGCTGTCAGTCTTTTGATGGTAAGTTGCTTGAGCCTGCTACTACCCGCCATGCTGCCCACTTGTCCACCAATAAAGACTGCCAGGAAGAGTGGCCAGTAAGCAATCAGATCGGGTAATTTCGATAGGTCATTGAGTTTGATGGTCTGCCCCATCAGACCTGCAATCGAGTTGACCAATATAAAGACACTGCAGACACCGGCAATAATTCTCGGTTCTGCCCAGCGTTTCAGATGAAGCAGGGGAGCAAGAAATATACCACCACCGATACCTACCACTCCAGAGAGCAAGCCAATCAATGCGGCGATGAAACCGGTTACCAGTGTTGTGGTTGGTTTATAGGTATCTGCTGTTGTTTCACGTTCTTTTTGCAGGAGTAATGTTACACCCGCAAAGAGCAGGGCGGTGCCTAGTAGTAGAATAAACGTTTGTTTTTCTATCGTTATCAGGCCACCGATAAAGGCGAACGGGATCGACAACACAAAAAGTGGCCATGCTTGTTGCCATGGAATTAATTGTTTTTGATGGAATTTCAAGCTGCCACCACTCACGACAATGATGTTACACAGCAAAGCAATGGCAGGCAGGATCAGATAATCCGTTTTAACCAATACTAATAGAGCAGTGTAGGTAGAGCCACCTCCAAAACCTACGGCCGCATACAATATTGCGGTAAGAAAAAATAGAAGTGCCAGTTTAATCACGGTTGGTTAAGCGTGTTTAGCAAGAATTTGATTAAGTTTGTTGGCAAATGCCTGTCGATCGCGTTGGTGCATGGCGGGAGGTCCACCTGTATCAATACCACTGGCTCGCATCGTTTCCATGAAGTCACGCATATTCAAGCGAGCTTTGATGTTGTCCAGAGTGTACATTTCTCCGCGCGGTGAAAGCACCAGGCCACCTGTTTCTATCACTTCTGCTGCCAGTGGTATGTCGCTACTGATGATGAGATCACCTTTTTCTACCAGCTCCACGATCTTATTATCCGCCGCATCAAACCCGGAAGGCACCTGTAGAAAATGAATATGTTCAGATGCAGGTATGCTCAAGCGCTGATTGGCGACCAGAGTGGTAGTTGTTTTAGTGCGCTTGGCGGCACGAAAGAGTATGTCCTTGATTACCACCGGGCAAGCGTCGGCATCGACCCAGATTTTCATGCCTATAGAGTACTACTGTTTTTGTGCTATAGGTATATATGTTGAGCTTGTTCCATCTTTCTTATGAAAATTCAGGGGTTGTAAAATATAGTCGTCACGTTTGGCATTGTGGGCACACATCGAGACCGG
>CALIRD010000106.1 GCA_938042355.1 uncultured Thiotrichales bacterium | reverse complement strand
CATTACTGACAAAATCACAATGTAAAATATTTTTGACATCATGGTTACCGTCACTTACACTGCATGTAAAATATTTTTTACATATTAAACAGGTCTACTATCGTGTCAAATTACATCAGAATGGTCATTTTGCTCTCTGGCGGTTTATTACTCTTGCTCGGATGGCATTTTGCAACAGTATTTGGCTATCTGGGCACGGCCCCTGAGACAAGGACTGATTTTTTTATTCGCCTGGGGATTTTTGTCGGTGCCTTGGTAGTGCTATCTATCGTGAGTGCCTCGGTCATGATTAAGAGTGGTAATGAAGATGAACTGGATCCAGACGAACGTGAAAAAATCGCGGAGCTGAAAGCTGAGCGTAATGGTAGTCTCTTTGTGACGTTCTCCTTGATTGTATTGCTGTGGTTTATTTTACAACCTATGTCGCCTATGGCTATCGCCAACTCAATACTCGGCATTATATGCCTGGGCGAAGTAGTTAAAATAACCACCGGCTTACTCTACTTGCGCAAAAGCGTTTAGCGATGTCTAAACAAAACACTATTACTAATCATGTGAAAAGATTTCGTGAAATGAACGATGGAATGAGTCAGGCTGAGTTGGGGAAAAAGGTTGGCGTTACCAGGCAAACCATTATTGCCATTGAACAAAACCGTTATTCACCCAGTCTTGAAAGTGCTTTTCGAATTGCTGCTGTGTTTGAAACATCGATAGAAGAAATCTTTCAATGGCAAGAAAACCAGTCATAAACTGCTAGCGTAAAATAGGGACGGATTGTAGTAGACTAACTCAACACAAACTCTAACGGAGACCCCGATGCCCACTTATAAACTGTCCTATTTTGATATTGATGGCGGTCGAGCTGAACATATACGTATTGCCTTTCATGCAGCAGGTATCGAGTTTGAAGATCATCGGATAGGCTTTCCGGAATTCGCCGAGCTACGGAGTAAAATCCGGTTTAACGCCGTCCCGGTTCTCGAGATTGATGGCGCTCAAGTAACCCAATCCAACGCCATGTCACGATTCGTTGCCAAACAAGCCAACCTCTACCCTGCTGATGATTTACAGGCGCTTTATTGCGACGAAGTGTTGGGCGCGATGGAAGACCTTACCTGGCACGTGACCAAATCATTTGGTCTTGAAGGCGATGCCTTGAAGAGTGCACGTGAAGAACTGCTGGCTGGCCCAGCGACCACCTTCTTTCGCGGACTCGATGAACTATTAAAACGCGGTGGTGGCACCTACTTTGTGAATGATCAACTCAGTATTGCCGACATCAAGGTATATATTCAGGTGACATGGTTCACCAATGGCTCACTGGACCATATACCAACCGACTTTATTGCCAAGCTGACTCCACGCTTAATGGAGCATCATGAACGTATTGAGAATGAAGATATTGTCAAAGCGTATTATGCAAGCAGAGCGTAATACTTGTTAACGACTTGATAACCCTGTATTCGCTTGATGATAATAAAATGGTCTTTTTGTCTCTGCGTATGCATGGTACTCAGCGCATGTAATAGTCAAACAGAGCCTGTTGTCGAACCCAGGCTTGTTGAAAGTAACGAATCAATCGATTCGCTCAATACCGAGATGCCAGATCCACCAAAGCTGACCAGCACTTTTCCTGCTGGTAAACGCTTTGAATATGGACCTGCAAAAAATACTATCATGCATGTTGTCGGGGTTCGTTTTGATGACGTGTTAAACCTAAGAAAAGCACCTGGCGCCAATGCCAAGCTGGTAACCAGTAAAGCACCTGGACCACTTCTGCTCCCTCAGCTTGTTTCTCTAGGCTCTGGCTGGCTACCGGATGATGGTGGTGCGTGGTGGCACGTTGAAATTAATGATTCGGGAAATGCACACCATGGCATGCATGTCTGGGCGCATACAAACTATCTCAAGCCGCTGGCTGCTGCCAGCAACAAGACTAACGACATCGTACAAATAATTGGCTCGGACTATTCAGGAGTTGAAAACCTCAAACAAAAACTACTCCAGCTTAGATCAGATGATTCCAGCTCACCCAAAAGCGTTATCAGTCAGGATGAACTGGGCCTGGATGCTAGCGGCGGTTCAGTGCAAATTGAACTACTGGGATACAAGGATGACTCTATCTATGGTGAGATCTTCTACGTCACCTTTACCAATCAGTGGAATAGTAGCGAAGCTAATGATCGAAGAATTACAGGCCAGCAAATTGGACAAATATTAGTGACGCCTGTTTGCCAGCGAGGAGTATCCGATGGCTTGTGTCTATAAGATGACTCTGGAGCTAATAGCAAGAAAGTACTTTTAACCATCGTGCGAACACCATTTACGCGGCAATTCACAACAAAACACATATCTTTCCGATACCTGGACTGAATAACCTGTAGAGTAACCCGCCTAGTGTACTCATTATTCATTCATTGATGACTCACATTATTCTCGGGAATATCTATCAGCACTTACCGCGTGCAGTACAACACGATCGAATTTGGTGATCAGGACATACACGTTCGAACCTTGCGTGACAGACAACAATTTTCTGATGACGAAGGCAAGGCTGCGGATCTCGGGATATCTTCTGCCAGCTGGCCTCACTTTGGTGTCATTTGGCAATCGGGTCATGTGCTGGCACACATCATGTCAGACTATGATGTCAGTAATCAACGCATACTCGAAGTCGGTTGCGGCATCGGACTGGCAAGCCTGGTGCTCAATCACCGTAAAGAAGACATATCGGCCACCGATCACCATCCAGAAGCCGAAGACTTCATGCAACAAAATACTGAATTAAATGATGACCGAAATATACCTTTTGTTTGCACCGGCTGGACAGATGAAGAAAGCTGTCTGGGGAAATTTGATTTGATCATTGGTAGTGACATTCTCTATGAAGGAGAGCATGTAGAACAACTGTCGCAATTTATTGATCAACATGCCCAAGATTCCGCCGAAGTGATACTGGTCGACCCTGGTCGAGGGCACCATGCCAAATTCAGCAAGGCGATGGTAAAACTTGGCTATACACACTCACAAAAAACTACAATTGACCCTGAATATCTCGAGGGTGATTATCGCGGCCAGGTACTCTCTTACCAGCGCACTACAACAACAGAGATTCAGTAATCGGGATAAATTCTGTACAAGCCTTAACTAAAGAACCAGCGGTTAACTGCGGAACACCATAAACCACAAACTTTTTCTCTGCATCAGAGCGAACCTTGTTAGCCAGTAAATCAAAATCCCCATCGCCGGAGAGCAGAATTACAGTATCAACCTCTTTTGCATGTTCCATGACATCAATAGTGATACCTACATCCCAGTCGCCTTTTGCCGAGCCATCAGCGCGTTCAATGTAAGGCTTTAACTTCACTTCGAACCCTATTGCTCGCAAGATATTTTGAAACTGCTTTTGTTTCTCATCGTTACGGTCTATGGCATAGGCAAAGGCGTGAAGCACCTTCCTGTTATTAGTCGCATGCGCCCAAAATTTGTTGTAGTCAAAATTGCACCCATAGCTTTGTTTGGTGGTGTAATAAATATTTTGTACATCCACAAAAATAGCAGTTTTTTCCATATCAAATCCTGACTTCATTGCTAAGCACGAGTTGAATCACGTGGCTTTTACTTTCGGCTGCTATCGCAAAAGCTTATGATTGAGTGAGCTAAGCATAAAGGTATAAGACATGAAAATCTTTCTCCACCTGATATTACTCGCGTGTACATTCTTCATTAGTTCATGCGCCACAGTTACACCAACCACAGAAAACGATAACCACATACTTATCTATGGAGCGAGTGGTAGAATCGGCGGCGTATTAACCAAGGAAGCATTACAACGCGACTATCAGGTTACCGGGGTATCGCGTAGCCCGGAAAAGCTCGCAGAAAAATTTCCACAAATCGAGGTCGTAAAGGGTGACATCCTTGATCGCGAAAATGTCCGAAAACTACTATCGAGTTACAAGACAGTACTTGTTTCTGTAGGTGGCAAACCGACCTCATCAGACGCGACAGAGTATATTGCTTATAAAGCCGCTGTCAGTTTGATCGAGGTACTGGAGCAAATGGGTACTGAAGGACCCAGAGTGATATTTGTAGGTAATGTGTTCACATTAAATACCGCCTCAGGAGAATTATTACTTGATCGCGCCAGTGAACATCATAACTACCCAATGTTTAAAGGGCACCAATTGGCACTGGAAGCATTTCGCGAAAGTAGAAACGTTAGCTGGAGCATCGCATCACCTCCAAACGGATTCAGGCTAAAAGACCGCACCGAAAAAGTACGCTTCGGCACTGATACTGTATTACTCGATGCCGAAGGCAAACCTGCCACCATTTCACTCGAAGATTATGCTTATGGCATTTTTGAAGAAATCATAGCTGAAAATTTCCTATCGCAACGCTTTACTCTGGCTCGCTGAAGCATAGATAGTCATACACACCGTTCGTCAAACGAAACCCGAACGGATGGACGCTACCTTATAATGGTAATGATATTATTATCTTCAAAAATACTGACGCTAGATAAAGAGATTCAATGACCGAAAATACTATGAAAATTACCAGCGGCGATGACTACATTGATTCTCTACGCAACCGCAATCTAACCATTTACCTGTTCGGCGAAAAAGTGGATGAGCCGGTTGACCATCCGATGATCCGCCCTTCTATCAACGCACTCGCCAAAACGTATGATTTGGCGCAAGAAAACCTGGAACTTGCGACAGTGACTTCACCGTTTACGGGTGAGCCGGTCAGTCGCTTTTTACATGTCTGCACCTCGGCACCTGATCTGGTACTACAAAACAAAATGCAACGTAAACTCGGGCAACTAACGGGCACTTGCTTTCAACGTTGTGTCGGTATGGATGCTTTTAACTCGCTTTATTCGGTGACTTTTGAAATAGATCAGGCAAACAAGACCAACTACCACGATAAACTCAAGGCATTTTTAACCACCATGCACAAGCATAATTATGTGGTGGGCGGCGCCATGACAGATGTCAAAGGCGATCGGAGTCTGGCACCTCATCAACAAGCTGATCAGGATCTATTTGTGCGAATCACCAAGCGAACAGAAGATGGGGTCTACATCAGTGGCGCAAAAGCGCATCAAACAGGCTGCATCAACTCACACTGGATGCTGGTAATGCCCACCATGCGATTGGGTGAAAAAGATGAAGATTTTGCGATCGTTGGTGCAGTACCAGTAGACGCAGAGGGCATTACCTATATCTACGGGCGGCAATCCTGTGATACCCGTAGTATGGAAGGCGGAGATATAGATCCTGGCAATGTTATGTATGGCGGTCAGGAAGCGATGGTAATTTTTGAAGATGTGTTTATTCCCAATGATCTGGTCTTCATGGATGGTGAGTATAAGTTCGCCTCGATGCTGGTAGAACGATTTACCGCTTACCATCGTCGCAGTTATGTCTGCAAAAGCGGTGTCGGTGATGTATTGATTGGCGCTGCCGCTGAAATCGCCGATATGAATGGACTGCCTAAAGTCTCTCACATCAAAGACAAGCTGGTGGAGATGACGCATCTCAATGAAACTATATATGGAACCGGCATCGCTTCCTCCTATCAGGGACACAGTACAAAATCAGGTGCATACATTTGTGATGATATGCTGGCCAATGTCTGCAAGCATCACGTAACCAAACTACCCTATGAAATCGGACGTCTGGCACAGGATATCGCTGGTGGACTGGTTGCCACCCTGCCCTCCGAGAAAGATCTCAATCACCCCGAAATTGGCAAGCTACTCAAAAAATACTTACAAGGAAAAGAGGGCGTCGCTACTGAAGATCGCATGCGTATCCTGAGACTGATAGAAAACATGACACTGGGGCGCAATGCAGTCGGCTATCTGACCGAAAGCATGCATGGCGCCGGCTCACCTCAAGCACAACGCATTCAGATTGGTCGCAGCATGCAACTGGAATATAAAAAACGGCTGGCAAAAATTATTGCTGGCGTACCGATAGAAATTGCTGATGATGAAAGTGCGCAAGTGCTGGATGAAGCGACCGAATACTTTTCACGGGTATTCAAACTACCCGAATAGGCTACACTGACCGACTTTACTCTAGGCTGCCGCCTTGAGCATTTCTTCAACCGTACGCAAAGCCAGCGCATGAATGGTAAAGGTGGGATTTACTGCCCCAGTGGTTGGAAACACGCCCGGCCCAACGACATATAAATTGTCCAGTTCATGACACCGACCAAAACCATCCGTTACTGAATTCTCTGCCTTGGTACCCATCACAGTACCTCCGACATGATGCATACCAAAAGGTGCAGCAGACCAAGTTTCCGTTGCTCCAGCAGCAGTAAGCACTGCCTTACCCTCCTCTACCGCATTCTCCAGCATGGCCTTACTCTCTGCTGACAAATTATGCACAGCTTTGGCAATCGGCACGCCGAACTTATCTTTGCTATCACTCAAGGTAATTCGGTTCTCTGGGTCAGAAATATCTTCTCCCACACAAACCATGCTGCCAAAATGTTTCGCCGCTCGTTTCAAAAACGGCGCCAGAGCATCGCCAAATATATCCGGACGGGTGTTGGCAAAGCCCAATAAATCGTTCGGTTTAACCGCCAAACCGGCCAACCACTGATAGGAACCAAACGCTTCTTTAATCGCACGCTTGTCAGCATACCCATCCTGGCACATTATCTGTCCACCTGTTGCGCCTATAAACGGCTGGGTTTCTTCTTCGAATAAAGCAAAAACATAATTGGATGGATGTGTCGTTAAATACCGACCAACCATATCGTTATTATTTGCAAGACCATTTGCATGTCTGGCTGAGATAGAATTGAGCAGAATTCGTGCGTTCTGAACCACGAATGCAGCCAGCACAACCTGCTCAGCCAGAACAGTGTGCGCTATACCCTCTGCGTCGTAATATTCGACACCGCTCACTTTTCTTTTGCCGGAGTCTTCGAGAACTCGTGACACCGTTGCATGATTTCTTATCTCTGCTCCGTCAGAAAAAGCCTTTGGTAAATACGTGACAAGCGGATTTGCCAGCGCGCCTATAGGACAGCCCGCGTCACACCAGCCATCATATAAACAGGATTGACGATCGTTATACGGCTGAGAATTAATTGCCAGAGGAATGGGGGATGTAGACATACCCATCTTTTCAAAACCTTTGGCTATGATATTACCTTGAGTAAATATTGGCATTGGTGGCATGGGATAATCTGCGCCTGCTGGACGCCATTTTTCAGCCTTGGCATCGCCGCTAATACCTACCTCACTCTGCACTTGATCGTAAAAAGGCTGAAGATCTTTATACTCAATCGGCCAGTCAAGACTTTTACCGTATGTAGACTTAACATTGAAATCATTTTCATGCAGGCGAGGCCAGACTGCATAGTGATGAATAGCACTTCCACCGGTGCCATACCCCGCATTAAAAGCATGAGCAATCTGCAAGCTGCCCGCCTCTTCAACCGGTGCACCATTCCACTTTTGTCGACGCGCCCATATTTGTGAGCTGGTCAGGTCATCGAGACCACGTTTCGGGCCAGCTTCGAGTATCAGTACTTTTTTTCCTGCCGCCGCTGCTTTTGCAGCTACGATACTGCCTGAAGCACCCGAGCCCACAATGACCAAATCGTATTTTTCTTGTTTAATGCGATCCATAGTAGCTACCAATTAGTCGACGGCATGATATGTGCGCGGTACGGAATACCCAGCTCTTTAGAACCTAGCTCTGTGCCGTAGACGACATCAACCGCATCTGAACGGAATATAAAATAGAAGAATGATGCTGGTGGGCCTTGCCAGTCAGTTACCGCATCAGTAGCAATTTTTCCTACCATTGCCGTCATCTGCTCTTTATCGAGCTCGCCCCACTCTTTATCTCCACGCATGGAATCTGCACTGGCTAAAGAAGCCTGATAAAAACCATTAAAAGGAGGTGGCACCAGGTACTTAACCATTAACAATGTATCTTCAGGTTCAACGCTGAGCTGTGAATCAATATAATGACTAATTCCTGCCTCAGTCGCACCCGGCACAATGGCTTCAGCGAGCGCTTCGATTGTTGCAACCTCAGTTAGGTTGAGTGTCTTGTATGGTAATTCTCTGGCATAGGCCTGAGCCGGACTCAGGGCAACTACTTTCCCGGCTACCAGGCACGATATCGTGATACCACTGGTCTGTAGAAAATTTCGCCTGGATATTTTTGTCATACTATAAATAAGGGCGGGCCAATGCTTGACTGGCCCGCCCTGCTCTCCATCTCAATTAAAAGTCTTTACGGAAACCCAACATCAGCGACCGAGGAGCTCGATAAGAGACCTCGTTACAACCACACAAGGTTGCAAGATCGAAACCCTGTACACCTGCTCGTTCGTCTGTCGCATTATTTAAACGCAAACTCAGAGAGTAACCATTATCACTTTCCCAACCCAACTGAGTATTCACCATGACATAGCTATCAAACTTGTCGGCATCAAAGTTCCTCAAGTTATAGAAGTACTCACTTGAATAACTCACATCACCCTGCCATGACATAGTTCCACCAAATGCATCCCAGGCATAACGTGCTACACCGGTTGCTTGTAATTCTGGTGCGTAGGTTGGTTTAACATCGCGAGGCGGCAAAGGTGAACCGTTACGAAGTAATAAATCTTTAACTGTTGAGTCTGTGTAAGCCACATTGAAAAGCAAATCCAGACCATCTGAAGGCGAGGTTTGTAGCTCCAGCTCAGCACCAAAAGTTTCAGCATCGGCATTGATTACTACGCCACCAACACCCACAAACAAGAAGGCCTGATAATCCTGATAGTCGTAATAAAAAGCAGACGCATTTAATCGAGTTCTATCGCTCAAGGTCGACTTAAAGCCGGCTTCGAAAGAAGTCAGAATTTCCTCATCATAAGGGATGGCTGAATTCCCACCCGCCCCCAGAAAGGCACCAAGTAGTGGTGCATTAAAACTACCCGCTTTCACACCCCGGTTAATACCTGCGTATATCAAAGTGTCATTTTCAGTTCGATAGTCCAATTGTAATTTACCAGCCCACAATGTATCCGAGGTACTGGTATCAAGAAAAAATGGTGAGCCTGCACCAAAAATGTTTGGTATGAAAGGAAGGTCGTTGACGGCAAAATTACTTGAAGACGGAGAAACGCCAATTGCCATGTTGTAATCCTTGTCTTCCTGAATTACTCGACCACCAACGGTTAAGGCTAATTGATCACTGAGGTCATATTCAATCTGACCAAACAAGCTGGTTGAGTCTGTTTGTAATGATGCAATAACACCTATGTCAAGCGGCCCACCCAAAGCACTAACAATACTATTTGCAGGTGCTTTCAGACCATTGTCTGAATCGTTATCTATGCCGAGATAGAACAAACCGGCTACCCACCGACTGTTATCAGTTTCACCACTAAAACGTAATTCCTGCGTAATACTGTCAGCATCTACACCGGCATAGTTTGCTAATTGATTTGCTGGAGCTGCATCAACATCGATAAACAGTAACTTTTCATACTGCTTCACATCGGTAATTGAAGTGAGTTGAACACCATTCGCCAAATCATACTCAACTCGCAAGTTCAGACCGCTAGTTTCTGTGGATCCCTGATCTTCAAAAGCAAAGTCACTTGAGAAAGTGAAATCGTCACCATCTGGATCCAAATAGCCAAAGAAGTCACCACCAGGAACGGGGCGACCCGGTAGGCCTATGCCACCGCCCGGTAGAAACTGATCACCATCAATAGCATCTGCACCACCGTCACCACCCGCGGTATCACCTGTAAGTCGGGTTTCTCCGGCTGGTGTATCGATAACATTAATTAGCTCGCCATTTTCAACAATACCAAAAGTGGACTTGGACTGATAAGGACCTGTGGCAACGTCAGACTTTGCATAATTTGCCGCGACGCGAATCAACAGTTGATCATTAGGCGTGAAATCCAGCGTCACCCTACCAGCAACCGTATCATCATCGCCAAGATCCGCACCGGCTCCCGCGCCTGGCGATGGGAGAAAAGCGGAGTCTGGATATAAATTCTTCAAATAACCATCTTGCTGGTTAACTCTGATAGCCGCTCTACCCGCAACATTTTCGCTAATAGGACCACCATAAGCAGCTTCCAACGTAAGGCGATTGGCATCTGCCTCAGTATCAAACTGCCCATAGGAAAGATCAATATAACCACTACATTCTTCAGCATCAGGCTTGTTCGATATATAGTGCACCAAACCACCTGTCGCATTACGCCCAAACAAGGTACTTTGAGGACCTTTCAAAATCTCAACCCTGTCCACATCGAAGACCGCGAAGGTTTGCGCTTGCGCTATAGCGAGGTAACCTTCATCCAGATACACTGCATTTGGTGACTCTATGATGTCGTTGAAATCGTTCTGGGTGACACCACGAATTGAAAACTGTGTATTCTGTCCAGCAAGATTTCCACTGATGTGTACTCCTGGTGTAAATGCAGCTATATCAAAGCTCTCAGACACACCAAAGGCGCGTAATTGCTCCCCGGTAAATGCTGTTACGGCGATACCAACATCTTGCAAACTCTGTTCTCGCTTTTGTGCCGTTACAATAACTTCTTCCAGCACACTTTCAGCCATGACAGGCTGTACAAACGATACTGCCAGTAAAAGCATAGTTGCCAGTGATAGTTTTGTAGCTCTTTTCGTTATTACTCTCATTGTGTTCTCCTGATCGGTGATTTTCTCTCTATCGGTTATTTAACGGGCATCCTCAAACCCTTCTTTTCCAGTCTTGGTAGTACTTCTTGTCTGAAATACGGAAATTCTTTGGCATAATCAACAAAGGCAAGAGTTAAACCGCGAATTCCGGTATTACTTAATTTTTCCAGCTCATCCGCAATATAATCCGGTGTGCCAACCAATGGCCAGCCACCATGACCAGCAGCAAAACGATCTTTCAATCCCGCTAAGGCTTCAGGTGTGAAAGACTGCGCATGCATCCCTTGTAACGTCATCAGGTTATCCACCGCCTCCCAATCTGCGTTGGTATCGGCATAGTGTTTGAGGAACTCATCCGCTTCTTTTTGTGTTGGCCTACAGACAACGGTCACAAAACTGAATACGCCTACATCTCTACCAACAGAATCAGACTTTTCCTTAATGTCAGCTACCGTGGCTTCTGCATGACCATAATCAAATACCGGGGTAAACAAAAAATCAGCGTTACGCATCGCGAACTTACGGCCTTCTTCCGATCCAGCTGCATTTAAGATAGGAATTCTACTTTGAGCTGGTTGCGGCTTACCGTAGACGCCCTTGCCGCTAAAAAACTTACCATTCCAATCAAAGGCTTCGTCTTCTTTCCAGATTTTTTGTACATAATCAAACCACTCTTGTGCGAATGCATATCGATCTTCATGCGCCTCTTGCAGGTCTATTCCGAAGGCATCGTATTCAGGTTTGTTCCAACCCGCCACAACGTTCAGGCCGACGCGGCCGCCACCCAGTTGGTCAATCGTTGCCAACTGTTTGGCAGTAACGATGGGGTGATTGTAGGCGGTATGTACAGTCGCAAACACCTGTATGTTTTTAGAGTGAGCTAGCAGGCCTGCAGCCCAGGTTACTGTCTCAAGTACATTGCCATGAAAATCAGTAGCACCGCCATAACCAATCCAGCGGGCGATTGGCAGCATAAATTCAATACCGGCCTCATCGCATTGTTTTACCAGATCAATATTATTTTCCCAGGAGTTTTCCCACCGATCCTCAATCTGCGTAACCGCCATTCCGCTGGAACAGTTTGCAGAGAATGTACCAAGCTTAAGTTTGTTATCGTTAAATAAAGGCCCGCGCTCAGACATGTGCTCTCCTTTTCCCTGAATATTAGTTATTATACGTCTTTAATGATAACTTTACCGTAAAATTGCCTAATACGGAATAGCCATGGATAAGAAACTAAGCCAAATTTCGAGCAAGAAACCCAGTGGATTAAACAAACATTGGCACCTTTCAACCAATCAGCAGGAAATCGCACTAACAGAAATAGAGTTTTCGTTGTTCAGGAGTTACGCTGCATTTGGACGCTGGATGGACGACCTCGCGGCCTGTTGTCAGAATGGTGAAGATGTAAAATGCAGTGGTTCAGACTTCGCACTACTTAATGTAATCAGAATGCATGGTCGCCCAAAAAGTATCTCTGATTTAGGCAGACTACTGAATCGCGATGACATTTCGAATTTACAGTACAGCATTCGAAAACTCACCAAATCAGGGTTTATTGAAAAAATCGGCTTAAAAGGTCAAAAGAAAAATGCCACCTACAAGGTAACCGAGAAAGGATTGATTGCCACGGATACTTACGCCCGCTTCCGTCAGGAACTCCTCTTACCATTAACCGATCAAATCTCGGAAAGTAGCGAAAAAATGAACCAAATTTCTAATGTTCTGAATTTACTATCAGGGATTTACGATCAAGCTGCTTGTGTAGCGGCTACTCATCGTGATGAACGATAAGCTCAACAGCGAGTAAAGAAAACTTTGTACCGCAGCTTTGAAGATTTTGAAATTGGCATGGTCCTGCCTCTGGCTGAATATCATGTAACTGCAGAAGAAATTATCGAATTCGCCAGAAAATATGATCCTCAACCACAACACATCAATTCTGAAATCGCCAAAAAGACTGCTATGAAAGGCCTGCTTGCCAGCGGCTGGCATACAACTGCTATTTTTATGCGTATGCAATGCGATGCCTTCCTTCTTAATTCCAGCTCTATCGTATCGCCTGGCACAGACGAGATTCGTTGGCTTCGTCCGGTGCGACCCGGAGATACGCTGCATGGCACAAATGAAATTATTGAAAAACGTGTTTCTCGATCCAAACCGGATCGCGGCATAATTACCAGCAGCGTCATTCTTGAAAATCAGCACAATGATCAAGTCATGACATTGAGAACGGCCAGTATCATTGGATTGAAAAAAGTCTGATCGTTACATAGTAAAACGCCCGCTGCTGCGGGCGCTCTTTCTTAATCACGAGCTTGACTTAACTCAGCTGGCAACCAATGCAATTACCCTGAGTGGGCTACCGGAACCATCTTCAATTTTTAATGGCGATGCAATAATAACCGAACCAAAAGTCGGCAGTTGATCAAGATTGGTCAGGCACTGCAACCCATAACGTCCATTGCCATGCAGGATATTATGAGCCGGATACGGTGGTTCAAAGACGTGTCCTTGACCAGCATCGGTGCCAATCGTCTCAACGCCCAAGCCTTTGCAATCGCGCTCATGCACCAAAAACTCAATAGCACTCGGATCTGGACCCGGGGTATGTGCGCCGTCATCGCGAAGATTGGTGTACTCTTCCGTACCAACCTTACTCGCCCAGCCTGTATGAAACATAATCCATGCTTGCGGCGGGATTTTGCCATTTTGAGTTTCCCAATGTTTGATATCCGCAGCGGTTAATACAAAATCAGGATCAGCCGCACATTCATCAGTAAAATCCATGACTACTGCCTGCCCAATAAATTCTTTGGCTGCCAACTTGTCGACTGTACTATCTGGTAAATCCTTACCGGTTACCCAATGTACCGGCGCATCAAAATGCGTGCCGGTATGCTCGTTCATACTGATATTATTCCAGTACCACATTGGACCTTTATCATTGTATTGAGAAATGGTCTCACGCTTGAATGGCGCACATTGCGCAAATTCTTCAGGCAAAACCAGAACTGGAAAATCTGGAGACAAGACATTCGTAAGATCAATTACTTTAATATCACCACTGCCAACCTGACTAACCATACTTCCTAAAACTTCAGCACTATTCATGTCTTATGCACTCCTGAGTATTTTCGTTTACGAGTTATACACCGATAACAGCAAATGAATCAAACCTGATCAACCACTAAATATCCTGAACACTTAATACCAGTTTGCCTTTGGTAGTCATACTCTCTGATTGTAACTGGGCAGCTTTGCCATCACTTAACGGCATCGTTGAAATTGATGGCAAGGGTAATCTTCCAGCTGCAAAGAGGTTCATCAACTCACCAAGCATGGCTCCATCGGGTCGATGATGAATAAAAGTCGTGTTTATCTTGCGTGTCGCTATCTCGTCCATTTCAGGTGGCTCGTTGTTTAAATATGGTACTGAGCCCCCGTCCTTTACCAAACGAATAGAATCTCTGATTACCTCCTCTCCTGTCATTGACTCCAGCACTACGTCCAGACCGCCGGGCTCGTGTTGGCTTATAACACCGATGTAATTTTCTTTGGTGTAATCAATCGGATGATCAGCACCCCGTGCGGCAACATAATCAAAATTCTCAGTCCGGGTGGTGGTATAAACCTTGGCACCCAGGTGTTTTGCCATCGGCACGGCAACGCTGCCAACACCACCGGCACCGGCCTGAACCAGCACCGACTGACCTTGCTTCAACCCCGAAAACTCATGCAGTGACTGCCATGCGGTCAAACTCACTAATGGCAATGCGGCACCCGCAATGTGATCCATGCCATCTGGTAATGCTGCAATCGAGCTTGCATCAACCACAATGTATTCAGCATAGGAGCCATGATGCAAAGTCCAGGTGAAAGCCAGCCCAACCACATCTTGCCCCTCTTCCCAGGTTGATACATCTGAGCCCAGACCTACAATTCGACCACTCACATCCCAGCCAGGAATAATCGGCCATTCGCGCTGGAAAAAATCACTCAGTTCACCTGCGCGCAATCGTCTGTCAATAGGATTTACGCCAGCCGCTGCAACTTTGACCAACACTTCATCAGGGCCCGGTTCTGGAATGGGTCGCTCTCCATACTCCAGCACATCTACACCACCAAACTCGGAATAATAAACTGCTTTCATAACCTACTCCTGATTAACATCATGCATACTGGCCCGCTTTTGCAGGCGCGAGAGGATTTTTTCGCCAGCACCCGGTCTGGACCACGGACATTTGATAATACAAATGGCGCAACCAAGTGTTTCTCCAAAATACGGAATACACTTGTCAAAGTCCACATACCATTTGCTGACACCACGTACCAATTGCTTCTCATCAAAAATTGCATCGGGTGGACAGGCATTCGAACAAGCCTGACACCTTGTACAGTAGTCATCAATGCCAAACTCATCTGGCACATCACTCAGTAGTGGCATATCTGTTGTCACGGCTGACATCCTGAAACGCGAACCTAGCTCACGATTAATAATTGAGCCATGCTTTCCCAACTCACCTAAACCAGCTGCAATCGCAGCCGGAATCATGTTCAGTGCCGAGGCATAAGGTCCTTGCCATGCTTTGGCATAATAGCCTTGCTCAAGAATGTGATTGGTCAATTTTCTGCAGGCACGTGCGGCGCGGTTATATTCTTTTGCGACCACTACTGCAGCGGTCGGGTTTTCAAAACTCGGTGGTGCTTGCGCCAACTCGTCGTGATCCATGGCGACTCCGATCACGATCACCCAGGGGTCATTCAGCTCATATTCCTCATAGACAAACATCGGGTCCATACGTGCGATACCAACAATATCCGCCTCATTCTCAAGCGCAAACGTCTTGATCCTGCGAACCCATTCTGCAGCGCTGGCTGACTTTTTACTAACAGCCTGCTCTACTGGATCCGGTCCGCGACCGCCGGGTGGAGTGGGCGAAAAGTGCTTACTAATTTCTTTTGATTTATGCTGGTGATCAGTGACAAGTTTTTGTAGTTCTCCATGGGTCTGAATTTTCGGCGGGTGCCAGAAAAAAGGGGTAGCCCTTCTGAGCTTCGATTCTCCCAGACCATTCACTGAATTACCGGAGACCTCTGGCATCGCATCCAGAAACTGTTGCATTGGTTTAAACTGCTTTTTCTTCAAACCTGTCCCCTGAGCATGCTAAAAGTTTACATTCCGGCTGTTATTAAACATTAAATGTATCAATTTCAATACTAACAGAGAAATGTGAGAAATCATGATTCAGAGTGTATTTTCAACATTACATTTTCAAAGAGACTAAAAGTGAACGCGAAGGATTATTCGCTCAACACATGAAAAAACAACGTTAAACTTCTTAGTCAAGGCATTACTGAAAAAACATCAATGATGACTTCGCAAGCCTCTAAAAAAAGAGCCATGAAAATCATGGCTCGTTTATCCGGGTTAACATGCTAATTGTTAACATAAACCTGCATTGAGGCAGCTACCACCTTGCTCCCAACCAAGACCTTGATCGGTAATTACAGGAGTTAACGTGAAAGTCATACCACTAACATCAGCAGACCCTGTGGAGATAATTTGCCCTGTCCCCTCAACCACTTCAAGTGCGTCGACATAGTCATAAGCATCAATTAGCTTACTCGTATCGTATGGACCATCGCATGCCAGCAAATCTTGTGTTTGCTGATAACATGCCTCGACTTCTGATTTTACAGAAGCAGTAGCTTGTATTATTTCGGTGAACTTGGCTTTTTGAACATATGCGTTATAGGCAGGGATGGCAATCGCTGCAAGTATGCCAAACACAAATATGAACATGAATAAACCAACTATCAATAATGCAATCAAACTGGTACCGCCCTTACGCCCCAACTCAGCGGCCCTATCTGTACCTTGTAGACCCGCAGTCTCAATTGCTGCAATTTTCTTACGAGCATGTGAATAATAAAGCCAGTTAGAGATGATCGGTACGATTACAAATGAGAAACCTATTGCCAGTACATAATAAACAATCGCTCCGACTGCACCAAGGATCATCATAGAAACACTACTTATCACAAGCAACACGATCGGAAACGCCAGGATATAAAGGAAAAAGTTCAGCCACATCTTACGATACAACAACCATGGCCAGGTAAAAAAGAACGATACCCAATTCCATGATTTCTTCGATCCCGTATTATCGAATCGTTCAAATTTACTGCGATAGTATTCTTCGTAGTTTTTTCCTACGAAGATACTGTCAGCATTTGATGAATTTGAATCGTTATTCACCAGATTGGATCCTGGTGGCGTATATAGATCTCTATCGCCTTGTTCGCTCATCTTTCTCTCCATTATTTTTAGCCATACTATTTTTTAGTATGCGTCAACCTGGTTCCCTAACCTGAGTCACAACCTGAGTCACAACCTGACATTCTAATATTACATTTCATATTACAACCCCGCTCCATCAATATTCAATCTCAAGCGTGGTAGTATTAATAAGTTAGCACAGATGGTACCCCCAAATGCCGCCAAAGAATCCACACAGACCCTTTACCCCGGATCCGGAACTGCTTTCTTTATTACCCACAATCAAAGGGAATTCTATTAATCGACTTGGCAGTAAAACCAAAGCACGTCCGGAGATGGTCTTTTGGGCACCCAATCCTGATGACATTGAATTTGGTGAGGTACAAAAGTGGTTTTACAAGCAAGAACCCCCTGACCCAAAATTAATGGCTGAACGCCAGAAACGTCAGGAAATACTGGCGACACCTTTGCCCGATTTAGCCCCAGAGGCATCGCAATACACTCCAGATGAATGGACTTCAAAGCTTAATCAATTCGTAGTTGCCGGTGACTGTGAAAGAGTGGGTGTAGCCCACATGCAACCAGAATGGGTATATCAACACCATGAAACTTCATACCAAAACGTCATCATGCTGGGCGTTCAGCATGATTATGAGAAACTGAAAACCGCTCCCGATCTGATCGCTGGCGCAGATGTCACTCGCCAATATGGGCGTGCTGCACGCTCGGCAAAGAAAGTAGCCAGCTGGTTACGTGAACATGGCTGGGATGCAGAACCAGTGACGGGACCAATGGTGGGTAAAATCCTGATGATTCCACCCGCTATCGAGTGCGGTTTTGGCGAGCTGGGCAAACACGGCTCCCTGATTAATCCTGAATATGGCTCCGGTTTCAGACTGGGTGCAGTCTTGACCGACGCCCCGTTTGCCACCACACCAAAACGTGACTGGGGTATTGATGACTTTTGCACGCGTTGCAAGGTCTGTGAAAATGCCTGCCCACCTGAAGCCATTAAGGCCGACAAGCAGATGGTTCGAGGCACAAAAAAATGGTACGTGAATTTTGATGAATGCATACCGTTCTTTGCCAAAACCTCAGGCTGTGCCATTTGTATTGCAGTATGTCCGTGGACACGTCCTGGCGTTGGTGAAAACATGATCGTGAAAATGGCGCGTAGAGCAAAACGTCAGGAAGAAAAAAACCAACAGCCTGTATAGCATGAAAAATATTCAGATAAAAAAAGGCGCCCAGAGGGCGCCTTTTAATTTCTAGAATGAGAGTTTCTAGAACTCTTTACTAATTGAAACACCATAAGTCTGAGGCTTACTACGATAACCGAAATTACCACCTGTACCTGCAACGGTTGGAAACGCAGTAGTAGCCGTTTCATCATCGGTCACATTTCTACCCCACAATGAAATTGCCAAACCGTTCTGGGAGGCAAACCCGACTCTAAGATTGAGTAGGTTAAACTCTTCTGAAGAAATCTCAATTGGAATTCCTTCATTGGTCGGGATTTTGTCTTCGTATTGATAATCACCACTGATGTATCCGGTCCAACCATTACTTAACTCGAAGTCATAGGTTGCTGCTAATGACAAACTGGTTTCATGAATGCCGGCCGGGGTGGTGCCACTGATATCACCTACGGTCGACTGAGTGAACTTGTCATAAACCGGATCCAGCAAGGTTCCAGCAAAAGTAATACGCAATGAGTCAGTTGCGTAAAAAGTTGCATCAAACTCAAACCCTTTGGTTGATTGCTCTTCGGCATTGGCTAAATTGAAGCCGGTGCCATTAAAAACATTCGACTGAAAGTTTTCAATATTCTGCTCAAATAAAGCCAGATTCAGAGAAACGCGCTCAAGTCGCGCCTTCAAACCTAGTTCAACTACAGTTGCTTCTTCAGGTGAGGCAAAACGTGTACCGGAGTTTATATTCGGAACGGCAAGACCCGCTGCCTGTAACGCTGCAAGATCATTTGCAGTTGGCCTGGCATCTCGACTCAAGTTGATTGATGACGCCTTGAAACCCGTTGCATAACTGGCATATACATTCAAACTATCATTAACGTCATACGCGAGTCTGGCAGTATAGGTCAGCTCGTCATCGTTAGTCTTACCATCTTCAACAGCATTAGGATAGGCCTGTAGTGGCGGCAAAAACTGAAGCGGCTGAAGCCCCAATAACGGGTTGGCTGCGGTGGTACTCAATGCTTGCGCTTGCGCCTGAGCCGTGGCGGGTGGAACGCCCATCGCGACCAGCTGTTGAAAAATAGCACCAAAGCCTATCTGTACCAGATCCAAGGATGAAAACACATCCTGATCAACCTGGGCAAGAGTGGCTTCTTTTTCATCTTCGGTATAATTCAGACCAAGCGTAGCCGTTAACTGATCAGAGATATGCCAATCCAGCTGCCCAAACAATGAAATAGCATGGTTATCCATGGTCGCCACTTCACGTACATTACCATTTGCCGGAAAAAATACTTGGCCAGCAGGTAAGCCCAGAGCGGTTTCCAGACCAGCTAACGCATTAGGTGAACCACCCGCTGCAGTCAAAGCATCTGCCAGACCTCTAAACTGAGGGCCGTAAGAAAGATCATTACTGTAGTCAATTTCCTCGTCAAAAAAGTATGCGCCTACCATCCAGTCCACCTGACACACGCCGTTTGATGCAAGCCTGAGTTCCTGGGTAAGCGTGTCAATTTCAGTATCAATAGTATTGGTAATGTAATCAGCCGCTGTGAAATCCGCATCGATGATGTAACCCGACTCAACCGATCTGAATGCGCTTATTGATGTCAGAGTTACATTTTCAAAATCATGATCAATTTGTAATGAAATACCCGAATTTTCAATCTCGTTATTCGGATCAATATTGTGATAGGTACTTAGAGCAAGCGGATCATTTTCATTAATCGTTGCACCAGTTACCGCGTTGGTGAATGTTTCAAGCGGCGAGGTGAAAAAATTGTTTACGCCACAACACTTTTCTTCCAGCTGATCGAAATCTGCAATAATTCTGATATCGGTATTATCGCCTGCTGCTATCGCCAACTGACCACGCACAGACTGCCGGTCACGATCATTAATCTCGTTACCGGTAACCAGGTTATCTACATAACCATCACGGGTGTTAGTTGAACCTGACAACTCAAAGGCAACATTGTCTGTCAGGCCACCTTCAACAACGCCTTTGAGAGATACCTGATTATAGTTTCCCAGCGTCAATGAAGCCTTTGCTCCAAATTCACCGGAAGGTGTGTTGGTAACTACACTGATGACACCAGCGGATGCATTTTTACCAAACAAGGTACTTTGCGGACCTTTCAATACTTCTACCCGCTCCAGATTAGGCAAATCAGCGATCTGTGCGGCTGAGCGTGAACGATAGACACCGTCGATAAACACACCTACCGAAGGCTCAATACCCGGATTATTCGCGCCATTGCCAAAACCCCTGATGAAGAAATTGGTGTTGACTGAATTTTGCAAGGTATTGATTTTCAATGATGGCACTAAACTTTGCAGATCTTTAAGATCCAGAATTTGTGCTTTTTCAATATCCTCTCCTGCTACTACCGCGACCGCTATTGGCACTTCCTGAAGAGTTGATTGGCGCTTGGCTGCTGTTACTACTATTTCTTCGATCACTCCATCTTGTGCTACTACCGATAGTGGCAGCATAAAGGTGGCAGTGGCAAACAATGAAATAAACAGCGACGGAATTTTTTTACAGTTACTTTTACTAATCATTAGTAGTCCCCCTACTTTACTGACTATGAGATTATCTGATCAAACCAAATGTAAGTATTTCAAAACTTGGAGGTATCTCGGTACAAAAAAAGATATCTTGATCAGGTCGTTTAAAGAATCGATTCTGAACAGCTACTTTGAATATCGATGACTATTCATCTATTTTAAGTACATGCATGGCAAGGATGCAATTGTGCATGTGAACAATTTGTTAAATTTCTTTACGAAAGTGACCAATTTGTAAGACTTTCGTGCATTTTCATAGCTTTTTAAAGTAATTAGACGATAATTGATTGAATATCATCATGAATCGATATTGAACTGGCTCATGCTTAAAATTACTTTTCCTTTCGCTCGCCGCTCTGACAAACAACGCAAAGCCGCTGAATAATCAGCGAGAGGATAGACATCTGAAACGGCTAACTCAAGTTTGCCAGTATCGATCATCTCCACCAGTTCGTAAAAATTTTGCTGCGATTCTTTCGGGTAACTATTAGCCCAACTACCCCAAAACACACCGACTAAAGACGCCCCTTTAAGCAGCGCCAGATTCAGTGGTATTTTCGGGATAGGGCCGGATGCAAAACCCACCACTAGAAACCGGCCACACCAGGCAATCGAACGAAACGCCTGCTCCGAAAAATCACCACCAACCGGATCATAAATCACATCAGCCCCTTTACCATCGGTTAGCTCTTTGACGCGGCTCTTCAAATCTTCTGTGCTGTAATTTATTCGTAAATCTGCACCTGCAGTACAGGCAAAATCCAGTTTCTCTTCAGTACTGGCTGCAGCGATTACATTAGCCCCCATTAACTTACCCAGTTGCACAGCAGCGACACCAACACCACCGGCAGCTCCCAGCACCAACAAGGTTTCACCAGACTGTAACTTGGCACGTTGTTTTAGTGCGTAATAGGACGTACCGTAAGTGAGAGCAAATCCGGCCGCTTGTTCGTAACTCATATTATCTGTCATAGAAATAACAGCCGACTGATCAACCACACATTGCTCGGCAAACGCACCAATAGGTGGCGTTGCAACCACCTTGTCTCCCACTCTATATCGAGTAACTTCTTCTCCTGTTTTACTCACCACCCCCGATAATTCGACCCCGGGAACAAATGGCAGATCAGGCTTGAATTGATATTTACCCTGAACTGTTAACAAATCTGGAAAATTAATACCGGCGGCTTTGACATCGATCAGAACTTCCCTGACACCAAGAACAGGTGTATCAATCTCTGTTAGCTCAAGGTCATCAAGCGAACCATACGAATTACAGATAACGGCTTTCATAGTGAGTTTCCGACGTTATAAATATTGCTGCAGTTCGGCACGTGCAACCACCATTCGATGCACTGCATCCGGACCATCAGCAAATCTCAAAGTACGTATACCAGCATACCAACCGGCGAGCGGTGTATCCTGTGAAACACCAAGACCGCCGTGCATTTGCATGGCTTGATCGATGACTTTCAAGCCAACACTTGGTGCCACCGTTTTTATCATGGAAATATAGGCTTTAGCGGAACCGTCGCCCTGGTTATCCATCATCCATGCCGTTTTTAAACACAGCAAACGTGCCATTTCAATTTCCATACGGCAGTCAGCAATAATGTCGTAATTTGACCCCAGCTTGGCCAGTGGTTTACCGAAGGCTTCACGACTGACAGAGCGTTCGCACAATAATTTTAATGCGGCTTCAGCAACTCCTATCGTTCGCATACAGTGATGGATACGGCCAGGCCCAAGACGCCCTTGCGCCACCTCAAACCCCCTACCCTCGCCTAAAATAATATTCTCAACCGGTACGCGCACGTTAGTGAAGCGCATATGCATATGTCCGTGTGGCGCATCATCCTGACCAAAGACGGTCATGGGCCGCAGAACTTCAACACCTTCAGTTTTAGCTGGCACAAAAATCTGTGAATGCTGGGTATGACGAGATGACTCATTGTTTGTTTTACACATGACGATCAAAATTTCACAACGAGGGTCACCCGCACCAGAGATCCAGATTTTCTCACCATTTAACACATACTCATCTCCGTCCCGCACACAAGTCATGGATATGTTAGTGGCATCCGAAGAAGCTACTTGAGGTTCGGTCATAACGTAGGCCGAACGAATCTCTCCAGCGAGCAACGGCTCAAGCCAGCGCTCTTTTTGCTCATCGGTACCATAGCGCGCCAGTACCTCCATGTTGCCTGTATCTGGAGCCGAACAATTAAACACCTCAGGCGCCAGACTGGAATGCCCGGTAGCTTCCGCAATATAGGCGTACTCGACCGTATTCAAACCATAGCCACCTTCATGCTGGGTCAGAAAAAAATTCCACAAGTTTTTCTTGCGTGCAGAAGTTTTAAGACCTTCAAGAATCTCAAGCTGACGTTCGGTATAGCTCCAACGATCATCCACGGATACCTCATGATGAAACTCAGGCTCCAATGGCATCACCTCATTTTTAATGAAATGCTTAACCTGCTCCAGAATTGGTTTTACTTTTTCACTTGGTGCTAAATCCATATCAAATCCTTATAGGCTCAGGTCTAACCAGATTAACAGTACAAACTAACTGCGAGTTAGAACTTATTTTTGTGACTCTAAATAACCAACAGCTTTCATTAAAAACTTTTCGGTTTGCTTTGAACCGGCCTCCATCACTTGCTGCTTCGAAATATCATTTACCGTACTCCATTGCGCAAGTATATTTTCAGGCGTTTGATCTTCCTTGCCTAAATAGATGCCTTCCGTTTCAAATAATCGGGTTGATGCAAACCCGCCTGCTCCAGCACACAAAATTTGTTTAGTAGGGGAATCTTCATGGCAGAGAGTTAACAACCCGGCGGTTACACATTCCGGCTCAAGTAACTTTAGATACTCTTCGGGCAAAATGTCGTCTGTCATACGCGTCGCCGCTATCGGTGAAAGTGCATTAATATGTATATTGCGTGATGCACCTTCAAGCACCAGTGTGTTCATAAAACCCAGCACCGCCATTTTGGCAGCGCCATAATTAGACTGTCCAAAATTACCGTACATACCACTACTGGAAGTGGTCATTACAATACGACCGTATTCCTGTTCACGCATAATCTCCCACACGGCCTTGGTACCATTGACCGAACCCATCACATGCACATCCATGACCGCTTTAAAATCATCCAATCTCATTTTTGCAAAGGTCTTATCTCGCAAAATACCGGCATTATTGATCAGAATATCGACCCGGCCCCACTTCTCCATGGTTTGCTTGACCATATCTTCGACTTGCTCAAACTCAGCCACGTTGGCACCGTGTGCGATCGCTTCACCACCAGCCCCCTTAATGAGTGCTACTACTTCACGTGCTGCGTCTGAAGATGTACCAATGCCGTCACGCGCCCCGCCCAAATCATTGACGACAACCTTGGCACCTCTTTTCGCCAACGCCAGTGCATGAGATTTACCCAAACCATTACCAGCTCCGGTAACGATCGCGACTCTGTCTTCGTATCTTATGCTCATTCTGTGTTTACCTGTGTAAGTGTTTCAATCTGAAAACAATTGATTGTAGTAACCAAATTATAACGCAAGGCGATAACCTAACGTTGATTAGTTAAGAAAGCCTGTGCCAACAAGACACTTACCTAAATGTAACCACATTGTTATGACCAGCATAAGAGCCCACCGCATCCAGATAAGCATGTTCATTGTAGCTCTTGAGGGTTTTCTTTTCTTTGTTGTAGAGTATTTTTGTCATCGAAGCATTCATTAATTGCTCATACAAGGGATACACCCTGTGATCCGGTAGCCCGAGCACCGAAGCAGCAGCAATTGAAATGGTTCCACCTGAGCTAAAGACAGCAGTTGTACTACCAGATTCATAATGATCAGTAATGTCAGACAAGGCAGCTCGAATACGGCGATTGACTTGCTGCCAGCTTTCTACCTCATCTGTCACCGGTTTTTCTTCAGCCCAGTGTCTAAAGCTTGCTTCAATCAGTTTTTGTAGTGACCTGGTATCGGTTCTGGACGTTTTGAGCAGTTCTTGCAACTCTGGTTGTGTTTTGGTCAACAGCGGTATAAATGCCTTGATTTGCGCACCCGCCTCCAACTCATTCCACCTATCATCAACCTGAATCTCAGGTACTTCAAGGTCATGCTCCTGATAGACATCAACCACACCTTGCGCGGTCTGTATCTGACGCTTTAGAGAACCGCATATAATTGCATCCAGCATCAGGCCGGACTGGCTCAAATGCATCCCGAGCAGGCGGGCCTGAAGATAGCCGATTTCGGACAACTGATCATAATCATCACTGCCAAATGAAGCCTGCCCGTGACGGACACATAGTATTTCTGCCATTCGTAAATTCTCGTTCCAGTATTTCTGAGCGTGAATGTAGCCTACACCTCAATCACAATGTTATCACTGGTCACGTTTTAAGCAGCCAAAATAGTAGGCATAGTAAAAAGCTCCAGCCATACCTTGGTTAACTTCATACCGATGAATCAAAGACATTAACCTAAATTATCATGAGTAGTGATAACAATCTCTAGCACAATGAGTATGCTGAAAATTTTCGCCAAACTTAAACTAACTCATCAGCAATCTACTTGAAGCACAACATCATAATATCTGAAGGTGTATGCTGGATGAACTAAAGAGCGTGCTTCATACTATCTAACGGCATTACATCTGATTGTGAAGAGGCAACATATCCACTCATATAAACAGGCATAACACATGAAACATATGGAAGATTTGAAAATTACTGGCATAGATAACAATAGACCTCCAATAATAAGTAAAAAACCTTATATTGATTTAGTATTCTCATTGTCCGAAAAAGCAGCAGAACAATGGTGCAAAGATTTCAATGCCTCATTTAAGAATGATGAACATAAGGCAAAAATAAGTCTTGAAAACTGTATCCACATCGAATCATGGGTAAAAACAATGGATAAAATCCCGGCTCATCTGGAAGCCTTAAAAATCAAAGTAGCTGAGTGTAATATCCTATTTAATGATCAGCAAAATGCTATCGCAGAAGCCGCTTCTAATTCAGGTAAAAAAGAAGAAGATTTGCAAGGCCCGCAGGGACAGCTAAACCAAATCATCTCCAAGTTAGACTTCAACTAAATCGCGTAATTTTTGAAAAACCACATCTAGTCAAAGACAACAATTCCTCATAATCAGGCTCACCTTATTTACTGAAAGCAAAAAAATACCCGAAAAGATCGGGTATCTCTTGTCTGGCGGAGAGAGAGTCCGCCACACCGCTAATCATTAAGAAAACTCATAGTTGTTCTATAGTGACCGATGTGGTCCGTTATTACCACTTTACTCTTTGTTTTTATTATAGTTTTACTATTTCTCTTCGCTGCGTTTTGTGATGTCGTTAGTTGGTGAGGTACGATATTGTCCGCTACAATCCACGTTATAAATGTACAAAATAATGTACAAAATGAAAGTGGAAATATGACGAAAAGAAACCAATTAACAGCACGTGATATAGGTAAGAAATCTAGACAACCGGGACGAATCTCTGACGGCAATGGCTTGTACTTAAATACCTCGAAGACACTTACTCAATCTTGGCTGTTTCGTTACACCCTCTTTGGCAAAGCCTCTTGGATTGGACTAGGCTCAACCAAAGACCTATCTCTAGCCGATGCCAGACAAGCAGCCATCGATACTAATCTAGCCTTACGAGAAGGTAGAAACCCTAAAGAAAGTGGCAGCATGACGTTTACGAAGGCGTCCGCTGAATACATTAAGGGTCACTCCCCTGCTTGGAAGAATGCCAAACATAAACAACAATGGGAAAACACACTTAAAACCTATGCTGATCCAGTGATTGGTCGTATACCGGTAGATGAAATCACATTGGATAGAGTCTTGGCTGTATTAACACCAATTTGGTATACCAAAACGGAAACCGCTAGTCGTGTACGCATGAGAATAGAAAACATATTGGCTTGGGCTACGGTTAAAGGCTACCGCCAAGGATTTAATCCTGCGGTGTGGCGTGGGAATTTAGATGCTGTTTTACCACCACGAAGTAAGATACAACAGGTTAAACACTTTGCTGCTATTCCTTATTCCGAACTACCTCAATTGTATTCCACCCTCGCTCAATCGAATTCGATTAGTGCGCTAGCCTTGTGCTTCACGATTTTAACGGCTGCAAGATCAGGTGAAGTGAGAGAAGCACGATGGGATGAAATACATGATGGCATGTGGATCATTCCATCGAAACGCATGAAGGCTGGGAAAGAACATCGAGTACCCTTATCTGAACAAGCATTAAGAATATTAAAACGAGTTAAGCGACAAGGTGACTTTATATTCGTTGGCCCTAGTAGTGGCAAGCCTTTATCA
>CALIRD010000105.1 GCA_938042355.1 uncultured Thiotrichales bacterium | reverse complement strand
AATCGGTATTGTGAACGTTCATTCATGGCACGCCAGATAACAACCACTTCTGCGGTACCCGATAAAATCGCGGCTTGCGCGTGTGCCAAGGTTGCAACCGAGGCACCACCACCATGCGGTAAGCGTGAAATATAGTTGAGCTGATCAAATCCCAAACTGCGCATGGTGCTGACATCATCGGAGTTATCCAGGGTGAAGGTCACCACACCGTCGACGTCAGCTGGTGCAATACCGGCATCATCGAGCGCCAGCTTGATACATTCGGCGGCCAGCTGCTGTTCACTACGCCCGGACTCTTTGGAAAACTCGGTCTGACCAATTCCGGCGATAACTGCATGAGAAGGTCTGCTTTTCATTATTCAGCACCCCCAGCGTCGGTGGAAGTAAACACGGGTACTTTGCTTTTAGCTGTCTCGGTGAAATCAACCCTGACTGGCATATCATTGGTAATCGCCTCAGGATCCACCCCAACCAGATTAGAAACGATGCGCACCCCTTCGTCCAAATCGATCAGAGCAACGATGGGCGGCTCTTCAAAACCCCATGCAGGTGGATGGATAGGCATACACCAACTATAGAGCTTACCCTTGCCTGACATCGTGCGTGGACTCAATTCTGTTGAATGACACTTGGGGCACATCGGTCGTGGCGGATGCCAAAGCACATCGCACGCTTCACACGCTTGTATGTCCAGACGCTCTGCTTCTGCCGCATCCCAGAAAAAAGCATTATCGATCGTTCGAACTGGATCCATTCGTTTCATAGTTTATCCATCAAAATTGATATTAAAGACATGACAATGAGCTGTTATTGGTTTGTCAGAAGCCGGATCGGGTCAGAGCCCCCACGGGTTGGCAGCGCCGTCTCCACTACCAGCCACTAACACCGCACCTTCACTGGAGAAAGTCGATATATCCTCTTCGCTATAACCCAGCTCTTGTAAAATCTCGGTGGTGCTGTCACCGACTATCAATGGTGGCAGATCGATTTTTCCCGGTGTTTCAGAATAATCCGTCAGCAAACCTGTGAGTTCAATCTTGCCAACCAGACTGTGATCAAACTCGGCGATACGATCACCGTCTTTGTACCAAGGCTCATCCAGCATGCCAAAAATCGCTTCATGATTGGAAATCTCGCAAGCAACGCCAGCTTGGTCCAATGTCTCAAAAGCTTCTGCCGCACTCAATGCGCTAATCGCCTCGCTCAGCTTGTTAATAATCTCTTCATCATGATGGGCACGACTGTTTGCCTCTGCCCAGGCACTGCCATCAATACCCAGGGCACTAAATAGTCTCTGCCAAGGTTCATCATCCTTACCGACATCAATACATAACCAGCCGTCTTGAGCTTCATATAAACGATAGCCGGCATGCATACCAAACTGCATGCCGTCGAGTTGATCACGTTCAAACCCGCTGCCATCCGGTTTCGCAGCCGCATAGGATGTATTCAACAGACAGGCATTAATAATAGAGGTGTCTACCATCTGCCCTTTGCCGGTCACATCACGATGATAAAGCGCACTTACCACACCGGCAGCACAAAGGAAGCCATTACCGGTATCACCAAATGAAGTTAGCGACCAGATAGGCTTACCACCACGAGACATGCCACCATCTTCCCATTGAATACCAGACAGACAAGCCCCGGTTTGGTCATTACCCGGCAAACTTTCGCGTGGACTACCTTTCTCAAAACCTCGTGAATGGCAATAGATCAGTTCAGGGTATTCTGCTTTGAGACTGTCATAATCGATACCGAGCCTGACCGCTGCGTCGTAACGCATGTTATGTAGCATCACATCTGACGTAGCAATCAAATCCATCAACACTTTCAGCCCGCGAGGATCCTTCAGATTCAGCGCAATACTCTTCTTACCACGATTGCACATGTAAGCCATATGACAGCTGTGCCAATACATGTCATACATGGCGTTAACCTTGATCACTTCGGCGCCAAGGTCAGCTAGTTGCTGGCCGCCAAAAGGTCCAGCCACAGCCAGCCCAAGATCCAGCACTCGTATGCCTTTTAATGGCGCATCACCTTTACTTAGAGGGTTTTTATCTGTCACCGACGAGAAACTGTTGGGCTCAACATTCTCTGACTCGGCTTTTATTTCATTCGTGTGTGCACCGAGTGCCGGTGCTGGTCGAACGATTTCGTTAGGTAACTCTGACATATTGAAAGCATGACCAACCTGACGCATAGGTCCGTAATCGGGGTCATCGATTTCTACTACACAACCATCATTGAGGAAGTGCGGATCAACCAGTGATTCTTCCACCGGGCGAACGGGCTGCATCGTAACCCCGGCAACCGCTGCTGCATCAACCCAGTCCGAGACCGGGAATTTTTTAACGGCTTCAGCGAGAATTGGCTGGTAATGACTCATCACCAGCAACTCTTCAGGTCCGATACCAAAACGATCCGGATCATTTTGTACCGATAGATCTGGCGAAGCATTGATCGTATCGCCTTCAGAGGATGTAATAATGAAGCGCGGATTGGGAACCCAGTTGTGCACCCACTTGTCATCGGCGCATTGAAAATGACCTTTAGGAGATTTACTACCCAGTATCCAGGTATCAAACATTGGAGCATCAGGCTTTTCAGCACGTAACCAGGCAGCACAGCCCCCGGCCAAAGCACCACGCAATAATGAAGTTTCTACCAGCTGCCCCTTACCGGTACGATGACGCACATAGAGTGCAGCATTAATACCTACCACTCCGGCAAAGAATGCACCCAGACTAGGCCATCTCGAGGCCGAGAACAAAGGGCCCGGTCGTGGTGCACCTTGAACCTGATCGTAGGGTATTTCCAATTCATCAAACGGATCAGGAAGTCGTGACATACGATTCACAGCGCCTTCGGGAAAACCTCGTTGCTCCCATTGTAGTCCGGTACGCGCCGCAACCAACGCATCACTGGCTGGTCTGCCCTGATGATCAGGCGCATCGCCGTAAGCGGTGATTGATAACTGAATCAACGCCGGATTGGCCTTGGAGAGTGAGTCGTAATCCAGCCCCCAATTTGCGGCTCGTTGGGTTTCGTGGGTGTGAATAAATATATCGGCACCTTGTAGCAGGTTTTTGACCACTTCGAGATCCGCTGCCTGGTTAAGATCAAGTTCAGCGCTACGTTTGCCACGGTTCCAGACTTTAAAACTGATCTCGGCTCGACCTTCATCACCACCAGGTTGCTCAATGCGTACAACATCTGCACCCATATCTGCCAACAACATACCGACCATGGGTCCAGCCGTTCCGGTGCTGATTTCAATGACTTTCAAGCCAGTAAGGATTCCAGACATAGTGTATTTCTCCAACGCCGTTATTACCCGTCACGCAGATTTGCACGGGAAAGAGTGACGATTAACTTTTTAACTGAATATCGCTAATTATAATCATTTTTGAAGCTTCTTGTGACCTTTTGCGTATTTTTTCTCGTTTTTTTTACGAATTAAGATAAGATAGAAGAATGATCATTCTTTCCAATCAGGGTCATAATTCACACCTGAGAGCATGACCCAATACTATTCAGAGGACCACACATGAGTCGACTACAAGGAAAAACTGCGATCGTTACTGGCGCAGCCAGCGGCATGGGTACTGCGATTGCCAAACTGTTCGTGGAAGAAGGCGCTACGGTAACTATTGCAGACATTCAGGATGAGGCAGGCAAGGCGCTGGCGGACGAACTCGGCAGCAACGCGCACTACCAACATCTTAATGTGACCAGTCCTGATGAATGGCAAACCTGTGTCGACACTGTCATAAACGCAGACGGAAAAATTGATGTGTTGGTTAACAATGCCGGCATTATCAAATTTGCCGGCATACTGGATTTAAGTGTTGAGGACATCAAAACCATAATGGATGTCAACGTAATGGGGGTCATGCTCGGCACCAAGACCGTTGCCAAACACATGATCGAAAAGAAATCAGGTTCTATTGTGAATATCTCGTCTGCGGATGGTCTGTCTACCGCCAACGCACTGAGTGCCTACTGCGCCTCCAAGTGGGCGGTGCGCGGATACACGAAAGCAACTGCTTTGGAACTCGGTCATATCGGGATTCGCGTTAACTCAATACACCCCGGTGGTATTGATACCCCGCTGGCGAATCAAATGAATGTACCGCGAGAAATGTTTGATCAAGGCTTCAAACCCTACCCGGCACAACGCGCGGGTGATCCAATGGAAGTAGCCTATGCCGCCCTGTATCTGGCATCGGATGAAGCCGGATATTGTATGGGTACCGAGCTGGCAGTCGACGGCGGCATGACAGCTGGTCACTACTACTATCATTTGCCGGGCGCACCCGAGCAATAAACTAACCTGCTACAACGCTTTGGCGAGTCGATCATTAATGATCGATTCAGCCTCTGCCATGATGGAATCGATCAGCTCTTTGACCGTTGGTATATCGTTAATCAATCCCGCGACCATACCGCAAGACCAGACCCCTTCATCCACCTCACCTTCATGCATGACTCTAGGGTAAACCCCGGCCACTTCATCCAGCAAGTCTTCGATCTTGATATCTTTTCCCAGCGCTTCTTCTTTTTCAAGGATGCGTTGTGCTGCCGGATTGTTCAAGACTCGCTCGGTATTCCTGAGCGGGCGCATGACCAAACGGGTATCGAGTTCACTGGCATTGACGATAGCCTGCTTCACGTTCTCATGGACTGGTGCATCCTGGGTTGCGATAAAACGAGTACCCATGTTAATTCCATCTGCGCCCATGGCGAGTGAGGCTACCAGGGAGCGACCATCAGCCTGCCCACCGGAAGCAACAAAGGGTATCTCCAGCTCATCTGCTGCCCGCGGCAATAAAATCATATTCGGAATATCATCTTCACCGGGGTGACCACCACATTCAAATCCATCCACCGAGACTGCGTCACAGCCTATCGATTGCGCCTTGAGTGAATGACGAACAGTTGTGCACTTGTGAATAACTTTAATGCCATTGTCTTGTAACAACGGTAACCATTGCGCTGGATTATTGCCGGCTGTCTCCACCACCTTCACCCCGCCATCAATAATCGCTTGTATGTATCCGGGGTAATCAGGATCTTTAAAGGTAGGTAAAAAGGTAAGATTCACTGCAAATGGCTTGCTTGTCATGTCATTACAGCGGGCGATTTCATTGGCAAGTTCCGCAGGCGACTTCTGTGTTAAACCGGTAATCGTACCCAGCCCGCCAGCATTGGAT
>CALIRD010000104.1 GCA_938042355.1 uncultured Thiotrichales bacterium | reverse complement strand
CCGATATTGTCTGCCACAGTGAACGCTTCGCGTTGGTCGTGGGTAACCAGCAAGCTGGTGATTTTTTCCAGACGTAAAATGTTGGCCACTTCATACGCCAGTTTTCTGCGATGGTGTGTGTCCAGGCTGGAAAATGGTTCGTCGAGTAATAACAGACGCGGTTTGGGAGCAATGGCTCGAGCCAAAGCAATGCGTTGTTGTTGCCCTCCGGATAATTCATGCGGATATCTTCTCCCATATTCTGGCAGTCGGACTAACTGCAGCAGTTCATCAACACGTTCCTGATTGTCTCTTGAATTACCCGTTAAACCAAAAGCGATGTTGGCAGCGACATTCAAGTGGGGAAATAACGTAAAGTCCTGAAACACCATGCCAATCTGTCGTTGTTCGGGTGGGGTTAGCAACTTTTGATCACTTAACAAGGTGTCGGCAATATGGATAGAGCCATGGGTGACCGGTTCAAAGCCGGCAATGGCGCGTAACAGCGAGGTTTTACCACAACCGCTCGGGCCCAGCAGGCAACCTATCTCGCCCTCGGCGAGCGTAAAACTGCTTTGATGCACGACTTCGTTGTTGCCATAGGCAATGGAAACGTTGTCGACTTTTAACAGACTGTTCATGGTTGTTGCCCGGCACGAGCGCGATTAATCACTGAACTTAACAGTATCACCGGTACGATACCAGCGAGCACGATCAACAACGCCGGCGCTCCCGCCAACGCCAGCTTTTCATCATTGGCCATTTCATAGGCGCGTACCGCCAGCGTATTAAAATTAAATGGACGCAGGATTAAAGTAGCCGGAAGTTCCTTGAGCACATCAACGAACACCAGCAACAAAGCGGTTAACAAGGTGCCACGCATTAAGGGCATATGAATTTTGGTCAGGACTCCTAAAGGTTTAAGACCCAGAGAGCGTGCACTGTCGTCCATGCCCGGTTTTATTTTTTGCAGGCCGGCATCCACTGCTTGCAGTGACACCGATAGAAAGCGAACGGTATAGGCAAATAACAAAGCCACCAGTGTCCCGGATAACAACAAGCCGGAGGAAAGGTTGAAATGGTCACGTAGCCATTGATCGATCGTGTTATCGAACCACGCAAAAGGAATGATGACCCCGACAGCCACAATCGTGCCGGGCAGTGCATAACCCAGCGCGGCAGTTTGAGTAGCGGTTTTTACCAGCGGCGTTGCCACCAGACGTTTGCTGTAAGCCAGCACCAGCGCCAGCGATACCGCAATAAGCGCAGCGATGATTGCCAGCAACAAACTGTTGCTGAAGAGACGCAGAAAATCAGTAGTAAAGGAGGTCTTGGCTGTCATCACTGTCCAGACAGACAACTGAAATGCCGGTAACAAAAACCCGAGTACAAATGGCAACAGACAGACCAGGCAGGCAAGTGCGGCGCGCCAGCCTTTGAGTTGAATGCGTTTGATCTGGTTGTAGCGGGTACTGGTATGATGAAAGCGCGCCCGTCCCCGTGAATATTTTTCTATCAGGATCAGAAAAAACACAAACAGTAATAACAGGGCGGATAACTGCGCTGCGGTAACGCTGTCACCCATACCAAACCAGATACGAAAAATTCCGGTGGTAAAAGTGTTCACACCAAAGTATTGCACCGTCCCGTAATCCGCCAGGGTTTCCATCAGGGCCAGCACCAAGCCAGTGATGATAGCCGGGCGAGCTAATGGCAAAGCAACTTTATAGAAACTACCCCATGGACTTTTACCCAGCGTACGGCTGACTTCCAGCGCGCAGGTACTTTGTTCGAGAAATGCGGCCCGCGTGAGCATATAGACATACGGGTAAAGTACCAACGTCAGCATACAAACAGCACCGCCTAGCGAACGTATTTCTGGAAACCAGTAGTCTTGTGTTTGCCAGCCAAAGAAGTGTCGCAAGCTTGATTGCACTGGCCCGGCAAACTCCAGCATACCGGTATAGGTATACGCAATAATGTAGGCAGGGATTGCCATTGGTAGCAATAGCGCCCAACTGAGCCAGTGTCGACCGGGAAAGTCACACATGCTGGTTAACCAGGCGGTAGTGATACCAATTACTAATACACCTAGACCCACGCCCACCGCGAGTATCAGGGTGTTACGAAGATAGTCAGTGAGCAGGTAATCCCATAGATGCTGCCAGTTCTCGTTGCTGGGTTGTAACAGAAAACTGACAATGACCAGCAGCGGTATCGAAATCAATAATGCGATCAGAACACTAGTGAGATTCCAGCCACGATTATCGTTTGGTAACCACGAAGTTTTGTCGCTCAGTGAGGCGCTGGGCATGGTGAGGTCAGATCGCTTTTATTTCCAGCCGGCGCGATCCATCAAGCGGGTAGCATCGGCATTGAGTTCACCGAGCCGAGCAAGAGTCAGTGCGTCAGCTCTGAACTCACCCCAGTTTTTTAGCGTATCACTTTGCGCCACGCTGGAGACCACCGGGTATTCAGCGTTCTCGAGTGCGTAATGCGATTGGGCTTCTTCGCTGAGCATAAATTCAATAAACTGTATGGCAACATCCCTGTTGTCAGAGGCTGCCGTAACACCAACGCCGGTGACATTAACATGAGTGCCACGATCATTTTGATTCGGCCAGATGATACCGATTTGTCCAGCAATGGTCCGGTCTTCCTCTACGTCACCCATGAGCATACCGCCCAGATAATACGTGTTGGCAACCACCAGATCGCATTCCCCAGCAACAGCAGCTCTTATTTGATCACGATCGCCACCTTTAGGCTCACGCGCCAGATTGGCTACCAGCCCACGTGCCCAGGCTTCTGTAGCTTCTTCACCATTGCTTTCAATCATAGAAGCAACCAGAGACTGGTTATAAATATTGCCAGAAGAACGAATACAGATTTTTCCTTTCCATTGCTCATCCGCTAATTGTTCGTAGGTGCTGATCTGAGTAGGATCAACACGGCCCTTAACGTACATGATGGGTCGTGCTCGTTGGCTGATGCCAAACCAGTAGCCATCGGGGTCACGCATTTGTGCTGGTAATGTTGAAGTCAGAACTTGTGATTCAACACGTTGTAAAACACCCGCCGTTTTGGCGCGATGCAAACGTCCGGCATCGGTGGTAACGAATACATCAGCTTCTGAGTTTTGACCTTCGCTTTCCAGCCTTTGCAACAGTGCGTCGGCTCTACCTGATACCAGATTTACCTTGATGCCATTATTCGCAGAAAATTTATCCAGTAGTGGCTTGAGCAGGTGTTCCTGACGAGCCGAATATATATTCAATTCAGTAGTTTCGGTCACGACCGGCTTGGTTTCGGTTGAGACAACCACGTTGTTGTCATTACTTTGTTCAGCAGGTTTTGAACACGCTGAGAGTGCAATGATGAGCAGAAAGCAGCTGAATTTTGTAATTGATTTCATGGCGTAGAGTTCTTGATAGTTAGCAGGATGATACTATTCTAAATGAGAATGATTCGCAATAAGAAGGCGGGATCTCCATTATTACTTCATATTGTCAGGTTTGATGATTCGTGATACAGTTCGATATATGTCGAATTATAGAAATAATGACGTACTGGCTAATGCCTTCAAGGCTTTATCCAATCCAAACCGTCTGGCAATTTTCAGAAAGCTGGTTGACTGTTGTCCGGATGGGCGTGCCTGCAATATAGAAGACAGCTTGTGTGTCGGTGAACTGGGTGAGTCGCTTTCCATCGCACCCTCAACCTTGTCGCATCACATCAAGGAATTGTCGCACGCCGGATTGGTAGAAACCATTCGACAAGGAAAAAATATCGTCTGCCGGGTCGATCTCGATCGAGTCAATGAGCTGGCAGCATTTTTTAATCTGGAACAACTGGAAGTAAGGAAAGTATCATGAGTGAAAAAACAAGCTGTTGCCCAACACCGAGCAATGAAGTTATTGACGCCAGCGAAGCCGATGATTTACGACAGGGTGTACGCTCTGCCTATGCGCAGGTAGCTAATGCGAGTAATGCCGGTGATGCCACCGGAATCGCCGAGAGTTGTTGTGGCACCTCTGACGATGCACAGATCAATACGTTGATCTCGACCCGTCTTGGTTACAGTAAAGAAGATCTTGAGACTGTGCCGGAAGGTGCCGACATGGGTCTGGGTTGCGGTAACCCGCGTGCCATCGCATCACTCCAGCCAGGTGAGACCGTCGTTGATCTGGGTTCCGGCGGTGGCTTTGATTGTTTTCTTGCGGCTGCCGAAGTAACCGAAGCCGGTCAAGTCATTGGTGTCGATATGACGCCGGACATGATTAGCAAAGCCCGCAACAATGCCGATAAAGGCAAGTACAAGCAGGTTGAGTTTCGTCTCGGCGAAATAGAGAACTTGCCAGTGCCTGATAAAACGGCTGATGTCATCATCTCCAATTGCGTCATTAACCTGTCACCGAACAAGCCTCAGGTATTTAAAGAAACTTACCGAATTCTTAAAGATGGTGGACGTTTGGCAATTTCTGACGTGGTGGCTACCACGGAGTTGCCGGAAGAGATGCGTAAAGATGCGGATTTGATTGCTGGTTGTATGGGCAACGCTTCACTGATTACCGACATCGAGCAAATGCTGGTTGATGCTGGTTTTCAGGATATTCATATCGCACCCAAAGATGAGTCCAAAGAGTTTATTAGCGACTGGGCGCCGGGACGTGGCGTTGAAGATTATGTCGTTTCCGCTACTATTGAAGCAGTCAAACCCACGGCGAAATGTTGCTAGGAGAAGACAATGGCAGATCATGAAGATCACGGACCGGTAGCGACCCATCCATTGTTATTGGGTGTGGCGGCTTTTGCGTTCCTGGTGTTAATGGTAATTGGTTTTCAACTTTGGTCTAGTGCCGGTCACACCACTGACACAGGTCATGATGCTGAAGTCAGTACACCGCATTGATAAGTTATGCCCGCCAGTAACAGCTACTGTGCCTTTGTGGCAGACAAACCGCTGGATGAAGTAAACCGTTATTACCATGATAACGATTATGGCTTTCCAATAGACAGTGATGATGAATTATTCGGCCGCCTGATTCTGGAAATCAACCAGGCAGGATTGTCCTGGAATACGATACTGGTCAAGCAGGATAATTTTCGAAAAGCCTACTCGCAATTCAGTATCAGCAAAGTGGCTGCTTATAAAGAGAAGCAGCGTCAGCGCTTACTCAATGATGCCGGCATCATTCGTAATCGCCTGAAGGTCGACGCGGCCATTCATAACGCTGGTGTCATCAAAGGCTTACAAAAAGAGTGTGGTTCGTTTAGTGGCTGGCTCGATCATCATCATCC
>CALIRD010000103.1 GCA_938042355.1 uncultured Thiotrichales bacterium | reverse complement strand
TATGAAACGCAACAAGAATATTGCCTGCAAAATCAATCTGCGCAGGTAAAGTCCTTTACCGAAGACTGGCTGGGACACAGTACCAGCCCCCCTCTTAAATACGGCAATGTGCAATTTGATAATGGCGCCAACGTGATGATGGAGTTTACTGACTTTGAAGTGGGCGAACTGGCGGTAGGAGTAAAAGTAACACCGCGTTTTCGAATTAAGGATATAGATCAGTTGCGCGGATTTCGTCGTTATTTCTGGAAAGCCGCACCGGCAGGTGACACATGAGCATCGGCATCAAAGATAAAGTCGCGATCATCGGCATGGGTTGCAGCAAATTCGGAGAGCGCTGGGATGCTGGTCCGGAAGAACTGATGCTCGAAGCCTTTAATGAATGCATTGCTGATGCAGGCATAGAAAAAGAACAAATTGAGGCTGGTTGGCTGGGCGTGTTTTTTGATGAACAAAACGTCGGCAAATCTGCTATCCCCATGTCGCAAGCCTTGCGCCTGCCCAACATACCGGTAACTCGTGTAGAAAATCTTTGTGCGACTGGCACTGAATCCTTGCGAGCAGCAACCTATGCAGTCGCCGCCGGTGCCTGCGATATTGCACTCGCCATGGGAGTAGAGAAACTGAAAGATACCGGTTACGCCGGCTTGCCAGAGAGAACCAAAGGTACTTTTGAGGATTTGTGGTTACCGGGCAGTACCGCGCCAGGTTCCTTTGCACAATTCGCCAGTGCCTACGCCAGCAGAAACAAGTTGGATATGGATACACTCAAGGAGGCGATGGCACACGTATCATGGAAAAGTCATCAAAACGGCTCGTTAAACCCTAAAGCGCACTTACAAAAAACGATTCAAAAAGAGCAAGCCATCACAGCTCCCATGATCTCTTATCCATTAGGCCTGTATGACTGCTGTGGTGTGAGCGATGGTGCCGCTTGCGCAATTGTTACCACGCCCGAAATAGCCGCACGCCTTGGCAAAACGGGTACTTTGGTAAGCATAAAGGCATTACAGTTATCCGCCAGTAACGGTCTCGAAATGGCACACAAAAGCTGGGACGGCAGTTATGCGCTCACCGCACGCATTGCCGCAAAAAATGCCTATACCGAAGCTGGTATCACCAACCCCGCCAAAGATCTTGACTTGTTTGAAGTACACGATTGTTTTTCAGTGACAGAAATTGTCACCATGGAAGATCTGCAAGTCTCTGATGATGGTCGAGCTGTGCACGATGTACTCGAAGGAAAGTTTGACCGTGATGGTGAACTGCCCTGTCAGATTGATGGTGGCCTGAAATGTTTTGGCCACCCTATCGGTGCAACAGGCTTACGCATGATTTATGAGCTGTACCTACAGATGCATGGACGTGCTGAGCAGCGCCAGCTCAAAGACCCGCAACTGGGCTTGACACATAACCTGGGTGGGCTACCCAATCGTAATGTATGCACTGTTTCAATTATAGGACACTACCATGGCGACTGATTCGACCACTAAAGAATCCGGCATCAGTCAACGCTGGGACCTCAATGACGAAGAGCTAGCCACCTATCCTACCGTTTACAAGGAAGACAGTCTGGCAGGTAAAACTGTCCTGGTTTCAGGAGGCGGCACCGGAATTGGTAGAGGCATAAGTTATCTAATGGCCCGCTGCGGCGCGAAGGTTATTATTTGTAGCCGCAATCAAGAAAATTTGGATGGCACCATCAACGGTGTAAAAAAGCATCTTGATAAAACGATTCATAGTTATACCATCAATATCAGAGAACCCGAAAACGTTGCAGCGATGATGCAAACAATTTGGGATGAGCATGGTGGCATAGATATTTTAGTTAATAACAGTGGCGGGCAGTTTCCACAGGACGCTATAGATTTCTCGATCAACGGCTGGAACGCTGTAATTGACCTCAATCTCAATGGCACCTGGTACATGATGCAACAAGCGGCTCAACATTGGCGCAAACATAAACGGGATGGAAATATCGTCAACATCATCGCCAACGTACGTCGTGGTATGCCACAAGTTGCACATACCGCTGCGGCAAGGTCCGGCGTACTTGCACTCACTCGCTCAGTGGCAACCGAATGGGCAGAATACGATATAAGAGTGAACTGTCTGGCACCGGGATCCATTGCCTCAAATGGCCTGGAAGTCTATAGCGAAGAGGTTCAAAACAACTTTATTAAATCAAATCCTATGATGAAAACAGGTGACGTATGTGACGTTGCTGAAGGAGTTATTTATCTCGCTTCCAATGCCGGAAAATTCATAACCGGTACTGAGCTAACCGTCGATGGCGGCATGCAACACTGGGGTAATGCCTGGCCTGGCGGCGTGCCTGATCGCTTTAAACACATCTATAAAGACTAAACAAATTATTTTGCACAAAAAAAGGGAGTGCCATGCACTCCCTTTTTTTGTTTAACAAACATTCTTATTTATAGTGGGTTTACCGTCAATGAGTTGTCAATGACCAACTCGGACCCATTGATAAAGCGCGACTCTTTTGACGCCAGAAACACGACAAGATTTGCCACATCTTCTGCCGAACCAACACCGATCATGTCACCATCGGCTTCATCCGGGTTGATACCCAGCTTTTCATTGGCCTCGGCAATCATAGGTGTATCAATTGAACTGGGGTGAACCGAGTTACAACGGATGTTATAGCCCATCGCCTGACAATGCACCGCAATAGATTTGGTCATTGAGCGCACTGCACCTTTAGCGGCGGAGTAAGCAAAAAAGACAGGGTAACCTACATGTGAGGCTACGGAAGACATATTGATGATTGAACCACCTCCCTTTTCTTTCATGAGAGGAATGGCGTATTTACAACCGAGAAAAACACCCTCGGACATAATTGAATTTGCAAACCTGAATTCTTTCAAGGTGGTTGTTTCCGGAGTCGCCACTACGACTACACCGGCGTTGTTAACCAGCACATCGAGTCTCTTTGAACGCCGCTTGATTGATGCTATGACTGACTTCCAGTTTTTCTCGCTCGCGACATCATGATGTATGTAATAAGCACGCTTATTTTTATATTTTTTGTTGATAGCTGCCGCTGCTTTTTTACCATCCTTGTCGTTCACATCTGTCAAATAAACAGTTGCACCAGACTTTGCCAACATTTCAGCGTCAGCTTTACCCAAACCTGATGCGGCTCCGGTTACCAACGCTACTTTACCTGTGAGTTTTGCCATGAGTTTTTCTCCTTGATTCAAAATATTAACAGTGGTGTTTCACATTTACAATCAAGCATGGCTGTTTTTTTTCTGGCCGGTTGTTATACTGACAAGACATTACCTCAGACGGTTCGATAACTTGGCTACAGCTAAAAAAACCAGATCCCCCTCAGGGTTACAAGCACGCAAAAGTCAGTCAACGCGCAATGCTATTCTTAAGGCAACGTTGCAGTGCTTCGTGAAGTACGGTTACCACAATACAACGGATCTGAAAATTTCCGAGCTGTCAGGCTTGTCCAGAGGTGCGATGCGGCATCACTACCCTTCTCGCAAGGCCATCATTCGAGACGCCATTGATTATCTTCATGAGAGACGTCTTAACGCATTCAAAAACTCTCTGACTGATCTGGATTTACATCCTGAAGACAGAGTTCAGTTTGCGATTGACTCGTATGACGAACTCAATCGCAAGCCTATGTTTATGGCTTTCTCTGAACTGAGTATTGCCGCACGACGTGATCCGGAACTTGCCGATGTATTGCACAAAAAGCAAAAAAGCTTCGAAAAAGAATACATGCGCATGGGTGTAGAACTGTTCCCTGAATGGGAAAACAAACCTCTTGCTTATGACGTGGTGATGCACCTCACTCGCTACATTCTGGAGGGTATGGCCAACGATCTCAATCCGCCAGATCCTGTTATTCGAAGACTACTAATCGAGCAACTCGAAGAAAAAATTCAAGCATTGATTGCCCAAAGTAAAGACCTGAAATAAAGTATCAATCTATAGAAAAAGCCAGCAATACATTTCCCGGCATATGGAAATACATTCCATAACCGCTGTTGACGTACAGCGTTCCGTCAATCACTGTCGGGCCCGGACCACCAAAAGAACCACCTTGCGCTCTGACACCGTTTACCGTCTCATAAGGAACAGCGGTATTCACTTTCCAGATCACTTCACCGCTAGTGCCATCGTGCGCACGCATCACACCATCCATACCGCCGGAAAACACAACTCCCGGTATGGCGGTAATCGCCGCTGAAACACCCGGGTCACAAAATTCTCGCCCCTGACAAACATCGGTCGGATGTGGGGCCTTCCAGATAAACTCCCCATTGTTCGCATCCACGGCATAAATACCGGGGCGTACTTTTTCATCACCATAATCATCACCAAATGGTGGCGGACCATCGAAATCAGTGACCGGCACATAGACGCGTGAACCTTCAGCAGCAATACCAAAGTGAATGCCACCCTGAACACCGCCACGGCCGACACGATTTTTCCAGAGTATCTCTCCCTGTTGGTCAGGGTCCATGCCATATAAAAAGCCGGATTTTTGACCAGCAACCAGCACTTGCTTGCCGTCTGGCAGATCAATGAGCATCGGTGATGCCGCAAAATCATAGTCAGGGCCATCTTCTTCCGGACAACCAACCTTTCCTTCCAACTCGCAGTTTAGATTCCAGGCATCATTGGCCGTCACCTGTTGTCGCCATTCGACCTTACCGCTATCCAGATTGAACGCGTAAATAGCATCACTGGCCCCATCAGCCGGTGAGGAATAATTTTCACCTGTACCGGCATACATGACATTTCGATTGACATCGATGGTTGGGCTGTTCCAAATGGGCGCACCCGAAGGTCCATAAAATTGAGTTCCTGTCGGACTTTTATAGGTAGGCTTCGCTGTCTCCTCAATCGTGTAAGTCTTCCAAATCTGTTCACCGCTCTGCGCATCAAGACTGACTATTGATCCCCGAAAAGTACAGCATTCATAGCTTGGCTCCGCCGCACTGGCAACTTCCAGTGATGAAACTGGCACATATAAACGATCACCGTGAAACACTGGCGAACCCGTTACTGTGGCATTGTCATGATCATCTACCTTTGTTTTCCAGATCAACTCGCCAGTAGCGGCATTGATAGCATAGGCATTGGCGATGATGTCACCAAAATAAAGTATGGGCACTTGTTCTTCTGAACCAACACTCCAGTCATTGGTGGTTAACGCAGTACGCACTTCGGCAGCAGCGGCAAAGGTCCAGTGTACACAGGCAGTATCAGGATCCAGTGCATAGACCGTGCCATCATGGCTACCGACAAACAAAAACCCACCGGCGAGCAATGGCAACGAGCGCGCTCTGATAGCCGAAGGGAAACCGAATGCCCATTTAAGCTTCAGCTTGGGTACATCTTCCTTGCTCAGACCAGAAACTTTGGCTGGTTGGAAACGAGTCTTCTTAAGGTCGAATCCCATATCTTTACTCTTGGGTAAGCTTGCCCGATCAAATACAGATTGCTCGCACATCTGCGGAGTCGCTTCAGCCATTCCCATAGACCCACCCAGATACTCGGCAACGGCCGTCTTTTCTTCATCACTAAGCATGGCTGACTGCAACTGCATTAAACCTTCGTCCATCGACTTGTAAATCGTGTTCGAGGTCATCAAACCTAGGAATGTTTTGTGCGGTGCTTTGGCAACACCACCATCGTGGCACGCTGCACAGCTCGCTGTGTAAACGGCTTCACCATCTATTGCGGCTATTTTTGTGTCTGCTTCGGTGGCAGCGCCTGAACTACTCTCGGCGACTAAGCTATCCGCAGCATTCGTAACAGATTCCTGTGTCTCCTGCTTTTGGCACGCAGAGAGAAACAGCAATACAACCAACAGGCAATAGACAGTGAGCTTATTCATCCTAGGCTATCGCCTCATAAAACTGCAGATCCATCTCATCTGACAAGCATTCCATGATCGGTGGCACCAGATCATCATGAAAGGAACTGGCTTGATGAGCCTCAAAAGCCGCCTCGTCCTTGAACCGCGAGTAGACAATATAGGTATTCGGTTTTTCAGCATGTCGAATCACGTCATAAACCAGCGTGCCTGGCTCATGCTTGTGAGTGAGTTCTGATAACTCGGTTTGCAAGCGCTCAAACTCAGCAGCTTTTTCCGGTTTTACATATAATGTTGCAACGAAAGTTTTCATAAATACTCCTGCGTTAGTTAACTTAAATTGTGTTCGTTAATGACTTGATCACGTAACTTGAATTTCTGAATTTTGCTGGTAGACATTGGCCACTCGGTTACCACACTAACGTAGCGCGGTATTTTGAAACTGGCGATCTCACCTTTGCAGTGATCGATAATCTCGTCCGATGATACCGATCGCTCATCATGTAACTCAAGACAGGCGGCAGCAACCTCACCCATACGCGCATCGGGCACACCTACCACTTGTGCCAACTTGACTGCTGGATGAGTCTGTAAATGCGCCTCGATCTCGGCCGCAGCCACATTTTCACCACCCACTTTGAGCATATCTTTCAAGCGGCCATGGAACATGATCTGACCCTGCTCATCCAATGAACC
>CALIRD010000102.1 GCA_938042355.1 uncultured Thiotrichales bacterium | reverse complement strand
ATGGTGTAGTCGTGTTCGGGGTTGGGGTTAGGAAAAGTTTCCAGTGATCGTGATGGCTGTGTGGTCATTAAATGTTAGTCAGTTATTGAATTTTGGCGCATTGTAGCACTGCTGAAACTTTAGGCGAGATATGCCCACATTTAAGGCGAAATTATTTCATCCAGTTTATGAGCTCATATACCCATATTCCAATATAAACAGGAGCTTAGGCGAGTGTTTTAAATTGAAAGCTATGGGTGCGTCTTTTGAGAGCTTCTTATACAATATGTTGTGTCAGAGCTGGCACCCAATCACTTCATGCAGTAGGTCACGCGTTCCTGTGGAGATGATGAAATATAAGCATATATTGCGAACCGGCTCGAGGATTACAACGCCACTGTTGGTGAAACACTTTTTCAGGGATGTAAATGCGCCTTACCAAGATAAAGCTTGCTGGTTTTAAATCGTTTGTCGACCCGACCACTATCAATTTTCCTGCTGACCTGACTGCCATAGTCGGTCCGAATGGTTGCGGTAAATCCAATACTATCGATGCCGTACGCTGGGTGATGGGTGAAGGATCCGCCAAGCACCTGCGTGGTGACACCATGGAAGATGTTATTTTCAACGGTTCCAGTGCGCGAAAGCCAGTGGCGCAGGCCTCGGTAGAACTTGTTTTTGATAATTCAGATGGTTCTGTGGGTGGCGAGTATGCGGCTTACAATGAAATTGCCTTGCGCAGACAGGTCAGTCGAGACGGTACTTCAAAGTATTTCCTGAATAGCGCCCGCTGTCGCAAGCGAGATATCACCGATATCTTTTTGGGTACCGGTTTGGGGCCTCGAAGTTACGCCATCATAGAGCAGGGAATGATTTCTCGTGTGGTGGATGCCAAGCCACAGGAACTCAGGGTCTATATAGAAGAGGCGGCAGGAATCTCGAAGTATAAGGAACGCAGACGGGAAACAGAAAATAGAATTCGTCACACGCGGGATAATCTGGATCGACTCAATGACCTGCGTGAAGAAATAGAGAAAACCATCAATAAACTGCAGCGCCAGTCGCGCGCCGCCGAGCGCTATACCGATTTAAAATCGGAAGAACGCAAAACCAAAGCTGAAGTACTCAGTTTGAAGATCAGGGGTTTGTCTGCGGAGTTGAGTGAGCGTCAGGCAGCTCTTGAGAGTGAGCAGACTGCTGTGGAAAAGCAACTGGCTGAAGTGCGCGCTAACGAAGCCGCGACTGAAGAGCTACGCCAGGAGCGTAATAACAAAGCTGAAGAAATGAACAGCGTGCAGCAATCATTTTATCAAATCGGTTCACAAATTACGGCGCTGGAACAATCTATCAAGCATCAGCAGGAGTTACGTCAGCGACAAGAACAAGAGCGAGCTGAAAACACCAAGCTGATGCAGGAAACGCGTGAGCATATCGGCGCGGATCAACAGCGTCTTGAGCAAGCCGAGCAAGAATTGAAGCATATGCAGCCAGCGATAGATGCGGCTACTGAGCGTAAGGAAAATGCGGATCAGTTACTGGCTGAAGTCGAAACCAGGATGAAGAATTGGCAGCAACAGTGGGATGCACACAACACCCGGCATGCCGAAGTTTCCCGAGAGGCGCAGGTAGAAGAGACCACCATTACCCAGCTTGAGCGTCAGATCAGTTCTCTGAGTGCGCGCGAGCAACGACTGCATGCCGAGCAAAAAGAAATCAATACGACCGAATTGACCTCAGAGCTGGATATGTTCAGCGATGAAGTAAAAAATGTGCAGGAAAATGTCACGCTTGCACAAGGCAGGCTCGATGGTATCAGTGCAGACATCGTTAGCAAACGAAAAGACAATACAGCGTTCAGGCAAAAAATTGACGCGCTGCAACTGGAGGCGCATAAAATTCGCGCCAAGATCAGTGCCATCGATGCACTCTTGCAAGCTGCTTTGGGTAAAGAAAAAGAAACTACCCAGAGCTGGCTAGCCGAGCATGGTCTTGAAAATGCTACCCGCATGGGTGAGTTGATTGACTCAGAACCGAAGTGGTCGCAGGCGGTGGAAATAGTGCTCGGTGATTATATCGAGGCAGTAGAGGTTTCTTCACTGGAGCAGCACGGTACAGCACTACGCGCACTGGAAAAGGGTGAGATTTTACTGTTTGAAAAAAGCGCCAGTATTTCTCAACAGCAGCCTTTTGGCGCGCAAACGTTGTGGTCGGTGGTACAAGCGCCTGATTCTGTGCGTCATCTACTGGATTCGGTTTTGCTGGCTGACACGTTTGAGCAAGCCGTTGTTATGCGCCAAAAAATGGGTGAAAAGCAAACCGTCATTACTCCAGATGGTATGTGGTTCGGCAAACAATGGATTCGAGCATCACGAGAAGCAGATCAGCACGTTGGCGTGCTTAATCGCCAACAGGAACGTGATCAGTTGGAGCAACAATTACAAACTCTGGTTGAAAAAACGGCTGAACAACAGCGACAGTATGATCGTCATCGTACCGAGATTCAGATGCTGGAAGAGCAGCGCAACGAACAACAGCGCAATGTAAGCTCAGTGCATGAGCTGTATGCAGAGAAAAATGCCTTGCTCTCCAATCGTCAATCCAAGCGCGAACACATTGAGGGGCGTCAAAAAGATCTAATGCTCGAAATTAGCGAGCTACAGCAACAGCTGACCCGTGAGATAGAGACCTTGGAGATGGCTGGGGTCAAGAGAACGGACTTACTCACCAGTCTTGAGCAATTAAATAATGAACGTGCCAAGCTGCAACAGCGCCAGGAGCAAGTCACAACTGAGCTGGATCAATCCAGAATCAATGCAGGCAAACAGCACGATGCCATGCATGAAGTTCAGCTCAAGCGCGAGAAATGGCTTAATGTACGCCAAAATATGTCGGAATCTCTGGAGCGTCTTCGTCAGCAACTGGATGCCCAATTGACCAAAGAAGAGTCACTGGATGCAGCATTGAGTCAGGACTTTGAGCCAGATGCCGAGGTTCAGCTAAAGCTTCAGGATTTGGTCAATAGCCGTCTGGTAGAAGAAAAGAAGCTTGATGAAATACGTATTCAGGTAGAGCAGGTTGATCACAAGATTAAATCCAGTGATGAAAATAAAGTTGCTATTGAGGAAGTGTTAGAGAAAAAACGTGAAGCCTTGCAGGCTTTGAAAATAGGTCAACAAGAAAATAAGACCCGTCAACAAACGTTCCATGAACAACTAGCGGAGACAGACTTTGAGCTTGAAGCTCTTCTGCAAGAGTTGTCTGAAGAAGCCAATATTGGTGACTGGGAGGAAAAAGCTGAGAAGCTGACGCGCAGAATTAGTCGATTGGGCCCGATCAATCTGGCGGCTATTGATGAGTTCAAAGAGCAAAGCGAACGTAAAGAGTATCTGGATAGTCAGTATGAAGATTTGTGTAATGCTCTGGAAACACTGGAAGGAGCGATAGCCAAGATTGACCGCGAAACGAAAACCCGTTTCAAGGATACCTTTGACCAGGTGAACAAGCGTCTTGGTGAGGTCTTTGCCAAATTATTCGGTGGTGGTACCGCCCATCTTGAAATGACCGAGGATGATTTGTTAACCACTGGTATTGCCATTATGGCCCGACCGCCAGGTAAACGTATATCCAATATCCATCTGATGTCCGGTGGTGAAAAAGCAATGACAGCGGTAGCCATGGTGTTCTCAATCTTTGAGCTAAACCCGGCTCCTTTCTGTATGCTCGATGAGGTTGATGCACCACTGGATGAGGCTAACAATCAGCGCTTCTGCGAGATGGTGCAAGAGATGTCTCAATCGGTTCAATTCATCGTAATCACTCATAACAAGACCACCATGGAAATGACGGATACCTTAATGGGCGTGACTATGCGTGAGCCGGGAGTCTCTCGTCTGGTTGATGTTAATGTCGATGAAGCTGTGATGATGGCGTCAGCGTAATGGAAATGCGGATCGCTCTGATTGTAATCGGTCTGTTTATTCTGGTCGGTATCTATGTCTATCATCAGTGGAAATCGAGTCGCGTAGTCGACAAAATTTTCTCAGAAGATGCAGAGTCTGAAGATGTATTGCTTAGTCAGGAACAGCATGAGGAAGATCTTCAAGCGGCAGCCGAGGTGCAGAGTCAGGAGAGAGTCGAGCCAGCATTGTCAGCACCGCTAAGGTCTGATGCTACGGTTGAGGAACGCGTCGATCCCGATGATCCTCGTTTTCACGATTTGCAGGCCACGCAAGAAGTGACACCAGTTCATCAATATGAAGCGTTGGATGACTCATCGACAACGGATGATGAGTTGATTGTTATTCAGTTGCTGGCACCAGAACAACAGCCGTTTCGAGGGCAGGCTGTACTTAAAGCGTTGCAGGCTCACAAGATGCGTTTTGGTGAATTCAATATATATCACCGAATCATGGAAGATGGTGGGCAGCCAGAATCTGTTTTCAGCATTGCCAATATGGTCAAACCGGGTGTACTAAGTCCGGTTGAGTTGCCGCAAATGCAATTGCAGGGTCTGACTTTTTTTCTGCGCTTGCCATCTATCGTTGAAAACACGGCGGCTTTTGATGACATGATGCACGTTGCTCAGCAAATGGCAGCTACTTTGAGTGGCACGCTGAGTGACCAGCACTTTGGTGAGTTGAATGCTGAAAAAATCTCCCAACTCCGTTCCCAACTCGCCTGAATGTCACTTTAATCTGTTGCAATGAGTATCAAGGTTGCCAGGCAGCGCCTCAAAACTTTAGTTGCCGATCTGGAAGAACATAGCTATCGCTACTATGTTCTTGATGACCCCGAAATTCCCGATGCACAGTTTGATGCATTACTGCATGAATTAATTGAGATCGAATCTAAATATCCCGAGCTGGTGTCTGCCAATTCTCCGAGCCAGCGTGTGGGTGGCCAACCTCTGGACAAATTCACACAGGTCAAACATGAGTTGCCGATGTTGTCTCTCAACAATGCCTTCGATGCTGACACGATGCATGCTTTCGGTGAGCGTGTGCTGGATCGTTTGCAAACAGAGCAAGAAATTGAGTATGTGGCAGAACCGAAGTTGGATGGTTTGGCAATCAGTATTATTTACCAGCAAGGTGAATATCATCAAGCCGCTACGCGCGGTGACGGTACTACTGGCGAAGATGTCACCCTGAATGTACGAACAATCGATGCGTTGCCATTGCGCTTGCGCGGCAAGAACATTCCACCGCGACTTGAAGTGCGCGGAGAAATTTATATGCCGCTAGTTGGTTTTGATGCTTACAACAAACAAGCCGAAAAAAATGGCGAAAAGACCTTTGCTAATCCGCGCAATGCTGCCGCTGGCAGTTTACGTCAACTTGACCCGGCAATTGCCGCTTCGCGTCCGCTTGCGATCTTCGCGTATTCAGTCGGGGTGAGCGATGGCTGGGATATGCCGGCAACGCATTATGAAGTATTACAGCAATTGCAGGCGTGGGGCCTGCCTGTTTCTAGCTTAATCAAGCGTGTTCAAGGTATCAGTGGTTGTCTGAATTATTATGAGGAGATCGCTGAGCAACGCGCTAAATTACCTTATGACATTGATGGCGTGGTTCTAAAGGTCAATGATTTACAGCAACAAGAGCAACTGGGTTTTGTCTCTCGCGCACCTCGCTGGGCTATCGCGCAAAAATTCCCGGCTCAGGAAGTAGTCACCAAGTTACTGGAAGTCGAGTTTCAGGTCGGAAGAACCGGCGCCTTGACGCCCGTTGCCAGGCTTGAACCAGTGAGTGTTGGTGGTGTGACAGTCAGTAATGCCACGCTGCACAATATGGATGAGCTACAACGCAAGGATATTCGGGTTGGCGATCAGGTCGTCATTCGACGTGCAGGTGATGTTATTCCACAGGTTACAGGTGTAATCGCCAGTAAGCGGAGTGGTAAAGAAAAGCCGATTCCAGCACCAACTACTTGTCCGGCATGTGGCAGCGATACTATCCAACCGGAGGATGAGGTGGAAATACGCTGTAGTGCCAGTGCCTATGAATGTGATGGGCAGCGTGCCGAAGCAATCAAGCATTTTGCCGCGCGCCGTGCATTGGATGTATCCGGCCTGGGTAACAAGTTGGTAGAACAGTTGGTCTCCGAGGGTTTGATCAAAAGTTGTGTTGATTTATTTCATTTAACAACAGAGCAACTGGTTACTTTGGAGCGTATGGGTGAAAAATCTGCTGCAAATTTAGTTAATGCATTAGAGCAAGCAAAACACACTACCTTGCCGAGATTTATTTATGCTTTGGGAATTCATGAGGTCGGTGAGGCAACCGCGCTGGGTGTTGCACAACATTTTGGTAGTCTGCAAAAGTTGCAGCAAGCAACTACCGAGCAGTTAGAGGAAGTGGATGATGTTGGTCCGGTAGTAGCAAAAAATATACAGGAGTATTTTTCACTGGAGAGTAATCAAGAGCTGATTACTGCGCTACAGTCTGCCGGTTTAGAGTGGCCTGATCTGGAAGTATTGGAGCCGGAAAATGCTTCATTAGCTGGAAATACTTATGTGATTACCGGGAAATTTAGTGAACTGACTCGCAATGAAATAAAAGCCAGCTTGCAATCACTGGGCGCGAAAGTCGCTGGTAGCGTATCATCTAAAACTACGGCGCTCATCGCTGGCGAAAAAGCAGGCAGTAAACTCAGCAAGGCAAACGACCTGGGTATACCCGTCTATGATGAGCAACAATTGAATAAATTACTGGATTCCTGATCTGGAGGGTTTGATATGAGATTTACATTGATACTGTTATTGGCACTTTCTTCATTAGCTTTTGCCCATGAAGGGCAGGTGAACTATAACCAGATTAATTTAACCGCCACGGCAACAGGTCTGGTTGATAACGACACGATTACCGCCCGATTGTTTCGGCAGGAACAAGGCACCAAAACCAAGGATCTGGCCGATACCGTGAACAAGGATATTAGTTGGGGTATTAGCGAGGCTAAAAAAAATAAAGATTTTAAAGTGCAGACACGTGGCTATAGCACTAATCCTGTTTATCAAAAAGGTACCAGTAACGTACGTTCATGGCAGGTGCGTCAGGAGATCAGTATCGAAAGTAAGGATATGACCGCTTTGAGTGAGGCCTTGAGTGGTTTGCAAACCCGCTTGAATCTCTCAGGCTTGCAATATTCTGTGTCACCTGAAAAAAGATCTGAGGCAGAAAATAGTCTGATTGCAGAAGCGTTGGCAGCTTTTAAGTCCAGAGCAGAAATCATCGCCAGCAATCTGGGGTATTCCGACTATAAAATAGTGAATGTAAACGTGAACAGCTCGGGTGGTTATTCACCCTATCAAAGAGCAGCGCCTAGAATGGAGATGGCGATGTCTTCTTCAAAAGTCGCCGCACCGGCTATCGAAGCAGGTGAGCAAAGTATTCAGGTTAATGTAAACGGAACAATCGA
>CALIRD010000101.1 GCA_938042355.1 uncultured Thiotrichales bacterium | reverse complement strand
CTACACTCGCGAAGGCTTGCCGCCGACACCCATTTCAACCGCCGGACGCGAGGCCATTGAGGCTGTGCTGCATCCTGAAAAAACCAGTGCGCTGTTTTTTGTAGCGAGTGGTGGTGGGCGTCATGCATTTACAGAGACCTACGAAGAGCATCGCCAGGCAGTGATTAAATATCAGTTGGGTGGTAATGCCAGTCGTTATAAAGGTGATGAGTGACACGCGGCAAGTTCATTGTCTTTGAAGGTGGTGAAGGTGCTGGTAAAAGTACCCAGATCAAAACACTCGCTAAATTCTTACAAGATTCCAATATAGATTTCCTGCAAACTCGCGAGCCGGGTGGTACCGAGGTTGGGGAACGTATTCGCGAGGTTCTGTTAGATAAATCATTGCCCGGGATGCATTCTGATACTGAATTGTTACTGATGTTCGCCGCGAGAGCCGAGCACCTCCAGCATAAAATATTACCGGCGTTGGATGAGGGGTCGTGGGTTATTTGCGATCGTTTTACCGATGCCAGCTACGCTTACCAGGGTTATGGCAGAGGCATAGCTTTGGAGCGTATCGAACACCTGGAGCAATGGGTGCAACAGGGTACTCAACCTGACCTGGTGATTATTCTTGATCTGGACGTAGAGGCTGGCTTGCAACGCGTTTCCTTACGCGGTGAGACAGATCGGTTTGAAGATGAAAAGATCGAGTTTTTTGAGAAAGTGCGTGCCGGGTATTTGAACAGGGCAAAACAATATCCCGATAGATATCTGGTGCTAGATGCGGCTGAAACGAAAGAACAGGTTGCCACGAAATTAATCGACGCACTAGAGTCAAAAATTCAAAGCTGGTCTCAATGATGGAGCTTTACCCTTGGCAGAAACAGGCTTTTGAGCGATTTATTCAGCTGGAACAATCAGAGCGATTACCGCATGCCTTGTTATTATCCGGCCCGCCTGGATCTGGAAAGACGGAATTTGCTGAGTATCTGACACATTATCTGATGTGTCAGGATTCAACCAAGCGGCCTTGCTTTACTTGTCAACATTGCAGTTTGGTCCAATCTCATGCACATCCCGATTATCGGCGAGTTGGAATTGAAGTCGATCAGAAAACCAAAAAAGAGAAAAAAGACATCAGCATTGCTCAAATACGAGAGCTCAAATCTTTTGCTGGATTAAGTCAGTCTGGTGCAAGTTACAAAGTCATTCTGATTACGCCTGCTGATGCACTGAATCAATCATCTTCGAACAGCTTGTTAAAATTGTTGGAAGAGCCGCAAGGTAAAACAATTCTATTGCTGGTCACTCATCAGGTAGAACGATTGGTGGCAACCATTCGAAGTCGTTGCCAGAAGTTTGAGCTGCCGTTACCTGATCATGAGGTTTCTATCGACTGGTTGACTAAAAATCATCAACTGGACGATGCGGCGAGCTGGTTAAAAATGTCTCAGGGAGGACCTATTGCTGCGTTGGCGATGGCAGAATCTTATGCAGACTCCGGTCTGGATTATGAGCAAATTATCAGTGATTGCTTGGGGTTGATGTTCAATCGTGGTTCCCGAGTTATTGAGACTGCCAAATCCTGGAAGAATTACCCCTTGAATTTACTGCTGGAGTGGCAGTTAGGCCTCACCAGAGACCTTATCCGGCAGACTAACGGGGTAGCAATTGGCTATTTTGAGAACCAGGACAGGTATGATGTATTGCAGAAGGTTAGTGATCGTATAAACTTGCACAAAGTAACTGTTTTATATGAATATTTAATTAAGCTGAAGATGCGTGCTGATGTGCCTCTCAGGCCTGAAACCTTTCGGGAAGAATTGGCTCATCAATGGAAACACGGTCAGTGACCAGGGATTGCAAAGATTATGAGCGGACAGGGAATACTCACACTCGCGATTAAAGACAAGTCATCACTTTATACCTCCTACATCCCATTTGTTGAGAATGGAGGCTTGTTTATTAGAACCACGCGTTCCTACAACCTCGGTGATGAATTGTTCATGCTACTAACTCTGCTGGAAGATCCCGAAAAACTACCAGTAGCAGGTAAAGTTGTCTGGATCACCCCCAAGGGTGCCTCTGGCTCACGCTCTCCGGGCATTGGTGTTCAGTTTAGTGATCAGGACAATGGTGAGACGCGTAAGAAAATCGAAACTTTGCTGGGTGGTGCGCTATCGACCGATAGACCTACTCAAACCATGTAAAGCCATCCAGTAACTGCAGATCTTCCGGTCTGTCTACATCATTAAGCGGTTCCATCAGCTCGACAGTAATATCAGAGCTCTGTGCGTTCTTTAGTAGTGTTTCCAGAACGTCACTACTTCCCCATTCAATGTCTCTAAATAGGTGTTCCATCAGCGCGTGATCGGTTGTACCTATCATCACAAATCCACCATCGGTAGCCGGACCAATAATCACCGCATTATCGTTTAGTCTCGATATGGCAGATTCAATATAGTCACGGGTGATAAAAGGGCAGTCACTACCGATTAAGATGGACTTATCTGTATGCTCTAAAACATCCTCAAAGGCTGCCGTCATCTTTTCGCCCAGGTCACCCTTGATCTGAACTTGCTGGGAAAAGTCGAACCGTTTTGATAGTGCATTGAGGTATGGATGTTCCTTGTCCGGCACGCTATACAAGGACGCATCTATCTCCTCTATACGACCAACAACCGCTGATGTATGGCAGAGCATTCGTTTATATAGATTGAGTCTCTCGGCGTCATCCAGGGCTGGAGAGAGGCGGGATTTGACGGTTCCAAGCACAGGTTCTCTGGCAAAAATTACTACAGCAGACTTGGTGTTCTTCATAGATTATGAATGGTAATAATTAAGGACTAAATGGCGTTGCATGTATCACGTTGTAACAGCAAGACGAATGTAAAATAGTGTTACATGGGTTCTAATTACGCCACACTCATATCACGACGTAAGGACTCTAATGTTACCAGATGCTATCTATTCGCTGATGATTTTTGTCTGTGTGGCTGTGTTGATTCTCGTGAGTGTGCCACTAATAGCCAGACGATTACGGTATCGCGAAAGTCCAATTACAAGTCAGATCAAGCGCCATCTGGATCCAACTCAGTACTGGTGTGTCAGTGATGTTGCGATACGTACTCGTGAACTGACAGTAATAGTTGATCACATTATTGTCTCAGCGTTCGGGATATTTATAGTGCAGGAAAAAGACTTTATTGGAACGGTTGAGGGACAGGCTAATCATAGCTTATGGGTCAGTAAACGTTTGAGTAAAGAAAGACGCTTTCAGAATCCATTGGTGAACAATCGCGAATCTCTGGCATTGTTAAAGTCTTGTTATGGGCACACCGATAATTTGTACCATTCCCTAGTGGTTTTTAGCGGTAAAGGTAAGTTTAAGAACGCCATGCCCGGTAACGTGCGAACCGAGCATGACTTTATTGATTATATAAAAAGCAAACAAGAGCATATCATGCTTCCTGGTGAAGCAAAGTTAATCAAGGAACAAATAGAGTCAGGAAAAATCCCTAATACATTAAAGACGTACTCGCAGTACCTGGATCACGCAAAAGCTTTGTATAAGGAATACACCCAAACAAAGATAAATCATCTTGAGAAATCGCGCGACAAGAAAAACCAGGCTTCTGCCCTTAAAAAGCAGAAGCCTAGTTCAAATAATATTCAGGATAAACCTATGTCGGTATAGACATAGGTTTTAAAAATTGAGGTTATTCTTCTTTAGTGCTTTTAAATTTCTAACCCAATGTTTCCGATAACCGAACCCAAAAATCAGAAGTAGTAACGCATATAAATTCATGTGTCCGCCTCCACTCTCGATAGTTAGCTCTTCAGGTTCAGACTCAACTGGGCGTTCTTCTTGATTGCTACTTGTTTCGACCTGAGTATCTTCGACAACGCTTACGGTTTTGCTGCTGGTAGAAGAAACATTATCATCATCAGTTATTGTCAACGTGATTCTATAGCTTCCAGCGCTTTGATATGTATGTTGAGTAGTTACACCAGATCCTATCTTCCCATCACCAAAGTTCCAGCTGTATGAGAGTACAGAACCATCCGGGTCATAGGAGTTTTGAGCATCTAGTGTAATTTCCTCACCCAGAGTTATATTATTTTTGTCAGTAATAAATTGTGAAACTGGAGCTTGGTTAGTAGTTGAGGTGATCACTGGCGCAGTGATCGTAGCGATTGTGCTGGCTGAAGAAGTTTGTTTGTTATTATCTGTAACACTTAATGAAATTGTATAGCTTCCGGGGTTGCTGTAACTGTGTGACACCTGTGCATCATTGCTTGTGTTGCCATCACCAAAGTTCCACCGGTAGGCGACAATAGAGCCGTCAGGGTCGTATGAA
>CALIRD010000100.1 GCA_938042355.1 uncultured Thiotrichales bacterium | reverse complement strand
TAACTCGGTGTCCATGTTGGTGGCTGGTATTTTTAGAGTGTCGCCAGAATATCGTTCAAGGTTTTACTCGGGCGCATTTCTTTATCCAGCACGGCTCGGTCGCAAGAGTAGTAGCCTTTGGTATCAACAGGTGAGCCTTGTACGGCGTTTAACTCGTCCATGATTGTTGATTCATTGGCTTCCAATGCATCCGCTAACTTAGCAAAGCGTGCGGCCAGATCTTTATTTGAGTTTTGGTTGGCTAAAGCTCGTGACCAGTAAGAGGCAAGGTAATAATGAGTTCCGCGGTTATCAATCTCTTTTACTTTGCGAGAAGGTCCTTTGTTTTCAATCAAGTGTTTTCCGGTAGCTTCGTCCAAGGTGTCAGCCAGAATTTTTGCGCCTTGATTATTGGTCAGTTCGCTCAAGTGCTCTAGTGATGCAGACAATGCCAGGAATTCACCCAGAGAGTTCCAGCGCAGATGATTTTCACTTTGGAATTGCTGTACGTGTTTGGGGGCAGAGCCACCCGCACCAGTTTCAAACAGTCCGCCGCCATTCATAAGAGGTACGATTGACAGCATTTTTGCGCTGGTACCTAGTTCCAGAATAGGGAAGAGGTCGGTAAGATAATCACGCAGCACGTTGCCGGTAACAGAGATGGTATCTTTTCCGGCTTTAACCCGCTCCAAAGTAAAGTTCATGGCGTCAACGGGCGACATAATATAGATATCCAGGCCGCTTAAGTCATGCTCGCCAATATAGTTATGTACTTTAGTGATAATGTTAGCGTCATGGGCACGCTTTTTGTCCAGCCAGAAGACCGCAGGCGTTTTACTCAAACGCGCACGTGACACGGCCAGTTTTACCCAGTCTTGTATCGGTGCATCTTTGGTTTGACAAGCTCTCCAGATATCACCCGCTTCCACGTTGTGACTCATTAAGACATTGCCGTCATCGTCCAGTATTTTTACTTTACCATTTACAGTGATTTCGAAGGTTTTGTCATGTGACCCGTATTCCTCGGCTTTTTGTGCCATCAGGCCAACGTTCGGAACGGTACCCATGGTAGTAGGATCAAAGGCTCCGTGTTTCTTGCAGAAATCAAATACCTCTTGATATATGCCTGAGTAACAGCGATCCGGTATCGTATATTTGGTGTCATGTAACTCACCATCCGGGCCCCACATTTGGCCAGAAGCACGCAAGGCTGCCGGCATAGAGGCGTCGATAATCACATCACTGGGTACATGTAAGTTGGTTATGCCTTTGTCTGAATTCACCATGGCCAATGAAGGTCTGGAGTTGAAGGTGGCATTCAGGTCAGCTTCAATAGCAGCGCGCTCTGCTTCAGGTAGCTCTTGAATTTTATCGTAGGCATCGCCAATACCATTATTAGGATCTACGCCCAGTTTTTCGAGAGTGGCGGCATGCTTTTTTAGCGCCTCTTTATAAAACACTTTGACACAGTGGCCGAACATGATTGGGTCAGACACCTTCATCATGGTAGCTTTCATATGCAGAGACATTAACAAGCCTTTGTCTTTGGCATCCTGAATCTCTTTTTCAAGAAATGCAGTTAGTGCTTTCTTGCTCATGCGTGAGCCGTCAACCACTTCGCCAGCCAATACGGGAACTGATGCTTTTAGTGTGGTGGTTTTACCTGAGGCATCTTCATGAATAATTTTAACCGAGCCGTCTTTCTTGATGACGACTGATTTTTCAGAGCCATAAAAATCATCACCCGACATAGTGGCAACATGTGATTGCGAAGATGAACTCCATTTCCCCATTCGATGCGGGTTCTTTTTTGCGTAGTTTTTGACCGATGCGGGCGCGCGTCGATCAGAGTTACCTTCGCGCAGTACAGGGTTAACGGCACTGCCCTTAACCAGGTCGTAACGCGCTTTTATTTCTTCTTCGTTTTTATTGGCGGGTTCTTCGGGGTACTCGGGTAAAGGATAGCCATCTTCCTGCAATTCTTTGATAGCGGCTAACAGCTGTGGAACCGAGGCACTGATGTTGGGCAACTTGATGATGTTGGCTTCAGGCGTTTTGGCTAACTTGCCGAGCTCTGCAAGAGCGTCAGGAGTTTGTTGTTCTTTGCTGAGAATATCCGGGAACTGGGACAGTATGCGAGCCGCCAGTGAAATATCTCGTGTTTCTACTTCTACACCAGAAACTGAGGTAAATGCCTGAATGATGGGCAGTAGAGAGTGGGTGGCCAGCGCCGGGGCTTCGTCGGTATAGGTATATAGTATTTTGCTCATCAAATTTCCGGATTTCAGGTTTATAGAGTGTTAATTGCGGGCAGGGTATCTCTGCGCCGCGCGATTATATCAGCCCAAGCTAGGGTTCATCCAGTTAAGTTAGGATGAGCAGCTAATAGATATGCCGCTTGCCCATGCTGGTGGTTTTTCAGTCAGGTCGCTGTGTTCGGGGTGCTCGTCAAACGGGGTAGCAAGAACCCGCATCAGGCGATCAATTTCTGCGTAATCGTGTTCATCTTCAGCTTTTCTGATGGCGTTTTCAGCAATGTAGTTACGCAAGATATACTTGGGGTTCAGCGCCAGCATATTGGTGTGGCGGTCTTTGTCACTGAGACTTTCTTTGGCCAATCTCAAGTCATAGAGCTCCAGCCAGGCAAGTATGCCTTGCGGGTCGCTAAAGTATTGGATGATCTCATTGCTATTGCCGGGCTTATAGTGACTGAGCGCACGCAAGGTGAGGGTGTAATCCGCTTTTTGATCTGCCATCGCATTAAGCAGGGTATTCACCAGTTGTTGATCTTGCTCATGATGGACTTGCAGGCCCAGTTTGGCGCACATTTTTTTGAGGAAAAGACGTTCAAACTCAGCCTGAAAACCTTTTAGCTCTGCGCTGGCAAGTTCAGCGGATGTTTCTGGTGTTTCATCGAACAGCGGCAACATAGCTTGCGCGAGGCAGCTTAAGTTGAATAGTGCAATTTGTGGTTGCATGTTAAAGGCATATCGACCGGAGTGATCGGAATGGTTGCAAATAAAACCGGGGTCATAGGCATCAAGAAAACCGAAAGGGCCATAGTCAATAGTGATGCCGTGTATTGACATATTGTCTGTGTTCATTACGCCGTGGGCAAAGCCGACAGCTTGCCACTCCACCATCAGTTCAGCAGTACTCTTGATGACAGTTTTGAGTAATTCAAGATACGGATTTCCAGCTTCCTGTAAATCTGGAAAATGATTTTCCAGCGTGTAGTCTGCGAGTAATTTGAGATCATCAAAACGTTGTTGATAGTAATAGTATTCAAAGCTGCCAAAACGAATGTTGCTGGGCCAGACGCGCATGATCATCGCCCCTGGTTCTGTCTTTTCGCGATAGACAACTTCATTGCTGCCGATTAAACACAGCGCATGTGATGTGCCGATGCCCAGCCCGTGCATAGCAGCACTGCATAGATACTCTCTTACGCTGGAGCGAAGTACGGCACGACCGTCAGCTCCTCGAGAATACAACGTTTGTCCTGCACCTTTGAGTTGCAAGTCCCAGCGTTTACCTTCGTCTGTGAGTACTTCGCCGAGTTGGATAGCGCGCCCGTCACCGAGTCGATGCACTAAATGCCCAAACTGATGGCCGGCATAGCACATGGCTATCGGTTCATAACCGGGTAGGGGTTTGGTGCCGGTAGCGATGTCGACAAAGTCATCTCGGCTGGACTCATTGGCATCGAGTTCCAGTAAATTGGCTACGTCATTATTAAAGTGAATCAGGTGCTGATCTTTCAAGCCACGAGGTTGGTGCGACGAATGAAAAATCTCTGGCAAGCGCGCATAGCTGTTGTCAAAGGTGAGTTGTTCGAGAGTTTTCATGCAAAAAGTGTTGGTTTACTGCAGGATTTCAGAGGTGATGCCCGATGCATTACAGCGCAACACTTGCCCGTGTTCATACCAGTCACTCAGTACAATGCGTTCAGCAGGATTATCATTCACTGTCAGTGTATGCGTGTCGGGTCGATGGGTATGTCCATGTATCAGCAAATCCACATCAAAGTCTGCCATGACCCGCACCACTTCTTCGGGATTCACATCAGTAATCATTTCATCTTTGGCGGCCGTGCGGCTGGTACTTTCTTCACGAATACCTCGTGCCTGTGCCAGGCGTGCTTCTAAAGGGTGTTGCAAGAATTCGGCTTGCACATCCGGATTACGAATGTGTTTTCTGAATTGTTGGTATTCAAGGTCATCAGTACAGAGCGTATCGCCATGCATGATTAACGCTTTGCGCCCGAATAAATCAATCACGGTATGTTCATCAAGCAGTTGCATGTGATGGGCTTTGGCAAAGCGCTCGCCCAGCATGAAATCGCGGTTACCATGTATAAAGTAAACAGGAACGGTTTCTCGCAGATCTTGCAGTGCT